>CAZMTB010000146.1:0-6576 GCA_964569095.1 uncultured Aquificales bacterium | reverse complement strand
TGAATATTTGTCAACATGCTGATTGACAAGGATAACGGTTAGGTCTCCTCCGACCTGCCTTTTACTTGTCATTCACTCATTCTCCATGCTTTTCTACCACCAAAAAGAGAGAAAATCCCCCCAGGTTCATCCATTCAACGGCTAACACAGAACCACCCCCTAAGACTAAGTCTGAAACTTTACCTCCACTCAGCCTAACCACCACCTAATCCGCAAGGGCACCCTTCCCCAGCAAAGATTTGACACCATGAAAGAAAAAGAAATAGTGGCTAAAGTCTAGCGATCTGGCGCCCCCGAGAGGACTTGAACCTCTGACCTACGGATTAGGAATCCGTCGCTCTATCCTGCTGAGCTACGGGGGCGCTTCGGCACAAGCGGGGCCAATAATCCAAAATCGCCCCTGAAAATGCAAGGGGTTCTTGGACCCAAATTTCTTATCCCCTGAACTCCTCGAACCGGTAGAACTTATCTCCGCCTATGGAGAAGAGCATGTAGTCTTCTCCCTCTTCAACCAGGGTTCCCTCGATCTGCCTGTGGCTTTCGAAGTCGAAGAACTGCACCACGTAGCTTGGCGGGTCTTCTTTTAACCGTTTCATCTTCAGGTGGGAACACCTGCTGCGCCTCTTCCAGTCTCCCACCTCCATGGTTATCCAGTAGAACTTGTTGGGACTGATCTTCACCTCTTGCCACCTCCGAGACTAACCTTGGCCGATTCTTATCACCTCCCAGTCCATAGTGAAAAGGGGAGGGCCTTGGCCCTCCCCGGGAAATAGGGGGGTTGGGTGTTTTAGACCAAGCGGCACTTGTATCCGTAGCAGTGTATTCCGGCCTCTCCCTCGCTGAAGATCTTGCGGAAGACGATCTCCACGTCTTTGCCCACGTCCACCTCTTCCAAGGGGGTGTCGCACACCTGGCACTGGAGCCTTCCGCCTCCTTCAAGCTCTACCAGGGCCACCGCGTAGGGTTTCTGGTACTTGAAGTTCTCGGGAGGGGTGCGGATGATGGTGTAGGAGAGTATCTTGCCCTTCCACTCCAGGTTGTACTGCTCGAACTCCTCGGAGCCGCAGGGGCAGACCAGGCGCGGGGGTAGAAACACCTTGCCGCACTTCTTGCACTTGTTCCCCTCCAAGCGGTAGCGCTGGGGCATCTCTTTGTAGTGTCTGGGAACTATCATCACTCCACCTCCAGAATGTGAACCACAGAGCTTCCACCTGAGCCGCCCATGTTCTGGGCAAGGCCCCTCTTGGGGCTCTTGAGCTGCCGCTCTCCAGCGGTGCCCCTTAGCTGCTCCACCAGCTCAACGATCTGGGCCACGCCGGTTGCCCCCACGGGATGCCCTTTGGACTTCAGTCCGCCACTGGTGTTGATGGGTATCTTGCCGTCGAGGGCGGTGTTGCCCGCCTCTGAGAAGGGACCACCCTGGCCCTTCTCGCAGAAGCCCAGGGCTTCTATGCAGCAGATCTCGGCAATGGTGAAGCAGTCGTGCACCTCGGCAAAGTCGATGTCTTCAGGCTTAAGACCTGCCATGTCGTAGGCCATCTTGCCGGCGTTGTAGACGGCGTCTAAGAAGGTGATGTCCTCACGCTGGTGCAGGGCAATGGTGGAGGTGGCTGCCCCGGAACCCACCACCTTTATTATGGTGTCAGTGTACTTCTTTGCCATGTCGGCAGGGCAGAGAATCACCGCCGCTGCCCCGTCGGTTACCGGGGAGCAGTCCATGAGTCCAAGGGGATCTGCCACCGGCGTTGCGTTGAGCACCGTGTCGATGGTGATCTTCATGGGGAACTGGGCGTTGGGGTTCTTGGAACCGTTGTCGTGGTTCTTCACCGCAACGGCTGCCATCTGGCGCCTGGTGGTGCCGTACTTCTCCATGTGGGCCTTTGCGATCATGGCGTAGAGGCCAGGGAAGGTGTTTCCGTGGAAGGCCTCGTACTCCTGGTCTGCGGCAGAGGCCAGGGCAAAGGTGGCGTCTGCCCCCGTCATCATCTTCTCTACTCCGCCCACCAGGACTATGTCGCTCATGCCAGATGCAACCTCCATGAAGCCCAGCCTGAACGCCAAGCCTCCGGAGGCACAGGCGGACTCTATCCTGTATGCGGGAATGGGATTCACTCCCAGGTAGTCGGCCATGAGGGCTCCCAGGTGCTCCTGGGCGCAGAATAGACCGCTGGTCATGCACCCCACGTACATGGAGTCGATGCGGTCAACTCCGGCGTCCTTTATGGCCTTCAACGCCGCTTCAACGTAGAGCTCCCTCAGGTTTTGCCACCAGAGCTCTCCGAACTTGGTTATTCCTATTCCAATAACGGCCACGTCTCTCATAGTAGGCTCCTCCTTACACCGAGGGGTTGAGGTGTATCTTACCCCGGAACTTGGCATACTGGCCGTAGGTTAGATACCTCTTCTTGTCCGTGTGGATGAGATCCCAGAGGTGCGGAACCATGTCGCGAACCTCGTTTATCCTCTCTGTCACCCTGAATATGAACGAGTCAGAACCGGCACCGGAACCGAAGGAGACCATGAGAATAAGGTCACCGGGCTGAGCCGCCTTGTCCAGGGTGGCGGCAAGGCCGTTGGGGGATGCCCCGGAGTAGGTGTTACCCTGCCAGGGGACCACCCATCCCGGCTCTATCTGCTCCTTCTTGAATCCCAGCTTTGCCCCGGCTCTGAGTGGGAACTTTCCGTTGGGCATGTGGAATATGGCCCACTTGATGTCGTTTGCGGTCAGGCCGGCCATCTCCATGATGTTCCTTCCTGCCGAGATCACGTGCTTGAAGTAGGCAGGCTCGCCGGTGAAACGGCCCCCGTGCTGGGGATACATCTGGTGCTCCCTGCGCCAGAAGTCGGGGGTGTCTGTGGTGTAGGAGTAGGTGTAGAGCACCTCTGCTATTATCTTATCTTCGTCGGCGCCGAAGATGAAGGCAGAACCTCCAGCTGCAGCGGAGTACTCCAGGGCGTCTGCAGGGGCACCCTGTGAGGTGTCTGCCCCGATTGCCAAGGCGTACTTCATGTTGCCCGACTTCACGTGGGAGTACGATACGAACATGGCCTCGGCACCGGCCTTGCAGGCGAACTCGTAGTCGGCGATGTGGATCTCCGGGGTCATTCCAAGGGCCTGGGCCACTATTGTTCCAGAGGGCTTCACCGCGTAGGGGTGAGACTCTGAGCCGATGTAGATGGCACCTATATCCTTGGGGTCTATGCCTGCCCTAACCAGGGCGTACTTGGCGGCCTGGTAGGCGATGGTGACTGTATCCTCGTCCTGTCCCGGTACCGTCTTCTCGTAGAGAAGCAGGCCCCTCTTTATAACCTCTGGATCGTCTCCCCACTGGGCGGCGATCTCCTCGGCCTTGATACGGTACCTCGGCACATAGGCCCCGTATCCAATGATTCCTACTGCCATGCCACTCCTCCTCTCGTCTGGATCTTGCGTCCGATAAAACCACGGTTGTTTAGTTTTGTCAACCCCATTTTGGCCATACTGAAAATTACACCTGCATCACGCCGTGCTTCTTGGGGTATCTCAGCTCTCCGGGCTTGCGCTTGTAGTAAGAGAGCCTGGCTATAACCTCTTTTCGAAGGTTCTGGGGTATGATCACGTCGTCCACGATGAGGTCTGCTGCCACCTTGTAAATGTTCACCTGGTCGCTGTACTCCTTCTGCTTCTCCATGCGGAACTTCATCTGCTCTTTCTTGTCTTCTATCTCCTGAATCTTGTTGTAGTAGACGGCATTTACGGCGGCCTCGGGACCCATCACTGCCACCATTGCACCGGGAAACGCCAAGCACGCGTCGGGCTCGTGGGAGGGGCCGCACATGGCGTAAAGACCTGCTCCGTAGGCCTTTCTCACGATGACCGAGATCTTGGGAACCGTGGCCTCGGAGACTGCGTAGAGCATCTTGCATCCGTGTCGCAGAATTCCTGCCTTCTCCACCGCCGAGCCGATCATGAAGCCCGGAACGTCCATCAGGTAGAGCAGCGGTATGTTGAAGGCGTCGCAGAGGCGGATGAACCTGCACGCCTTGTCGGCTGAATCGACGAATAGGACGCCGCCCTTCACCTTGGGCTGGTTGGCTATGATGCCCACGGGCTGGCCGTTGATGCGGCAGAACCCGGTTATTATCTCTTGGGCCCACAGCTTCTTCATCTCGAACCAGCTTCCCTCGTCTATCAGCCTCCAGATGAGCTCGTACATGTCGAAGGGCTGGTTCTGGTTGGGGGGAACCACCTTCTCCACGTCCTCCAGGGATTTCTCGGGCTCTTTGGGCTCGTAGGTGGGGGGATCCTCGGTGTAGTTGGGGGGGAAGTAGGAGAGGTAGTCTTTGACCGCCTGGAGGGCCTCTTCTTCGGTCTTGGCGAACACGTCTGCCACGCCGCTTACCGAGCAGTGCATCTTGGCCCCGCCCATCTCTTCCAGGGTCACCTTCTCACCGATGGTGACCTCTGCCATTCTGGGCGAGCCCAGGTACATGGCTCCCAGCTGGTCCACGGCGATGATCACGTCGCAGAAGGTTGGTATGTAGGCTCCCCCTGCGGCGGAGGGACCGGATAGCACGCAGATCTGGGGAATCATGCCCGACATGAGGGCCTGCAGGTGGAAGATGCGCCCTGCATGCCTGCGGCCGGGGAAACAGAAGAGCTGGTCGGTGATGCGGAGACCCGCGGAGTCCACGAGGTAGATCATGGGTATGTGTAACCTCATTGCGGTCTCTTGTATGCGGATTATCTTCTCCACGGTCCTGGGGCCCCACGACCCCGCCTTTACGCTGAAGTCGTTGGCCATAACCGCCACTTCGCGACCGTTTATCCGGCCAAGCACGGTGACCACCCCGTCTGCCGCAAGCTCTTCGTCGAGGCAGTTTGCCATGAGGCCGTCTTCCACCATGCTGCCGGGATCGAGGAGAATCTCCAGGCGCTCGCGGCACAGCAGCTTGCCGTAATCTTCTTTCACCCTCTTTCTGTGCCGCTCGGGGCCCATCTGCAGGATTCTCTCCCGTACGGCGGCCAGTTCCTCTCCTTTGGTAGCCATCTCTTTCACCTCCTCAGTGACTCTACTCGGTTGATGCCTTGCCTACCTTCCCTTGTAGCAAGGCTCTCTCTTCTCCTTGAAGGCGGCCAGTCCTTCCAGCCTGTCCTCGGTGGGCACGATCACGTCGTAGCACCGGGCCTCTATGGCAAGGCCCGTGGCCAGGTCCACCTCGGACCCGCGGTTTATGGCCTCTTTGGCCATTGCCAGGGCGATAGGACCGTTCTTGGCGATGGTCTCGGCCATGCTCCACCCCGTCTCCAGGAGCCGGTCCTTGGGGGTCACCGCGTTCACCAGTCCCAGGGCGTGGGCCTCCCGGGCGTCGACGCGTCGGGCGGTGAATATGAGTTCCTTCGCCCTCGCCACGCCTACCACCCTGGGCAGCCTCTGGGTGCCTCCCGCACCGGGTATGATTCCCAGGCTGGTCTCCGTGAGCCCCATGGTTGCCCCCTCTGCAGCCAGGCGCATGTCGCACGCCAGGGCCATCTCGAGTCCTCCGCCAAAGGCTCCCCCGTTGATGAGGGCGATGACCGGCTTGGGCATATCCTGTAGCATGCCGAAGGTGCTTCGGATTTTGGAGACGAAGCGGGCTACCTGGTCTTCGGGCATCTGGGATCTCTCTTTCAGGTCGGCGCCTGCACAAAAAGATGGACCCTTTCCCGTGATCATCATCACTCTCACATCGGGATCGTGCCAGCACTCTTCGATGGCCTCTCCCAGGGTTTCCAACAGGGCCTTGCTGAGGGCGTTGTGCTGCTTGGGGCGGTTCAGGCTGAGAAGGACTACGAATCCCCGTTTTTCTCTGAGTATCAGCTTCTCTTCGCTCATGGGGCCTTGGCGCTACTCTAGGATGGCCACCACGTCGCCCTCGTTGATGAAGTCTCCCACGTCAACCTTAAGCTCCTTCACCACGCCGCCGATCTCGGCCTCGAAAGGAATCATCATCTTCATGGACTCCACCACCAAGACCTCGTCTCCCTTCTCGATGGTGTCCCCCACACTCACCTTCACCTCTGCAACCACTCCTGCCATGGAACTGATAAGTTCTGCCATCTCAAATATCCTCCTTAAACTAAATGAGATTGATGAATCCCGTGTGGATATCCCCGCTCTTGAAGAGGGGGCTTTCGAGCGCCTTGATGTGGAAGGGTATGTTGGTCTTTATCCCTTCCACCTGGGTGCCTCTCAGCAGCTCCAGCATACTCTCTATTGCCTTATCCCTGGTCTCCCCCCAGCTGATGAACTTTGCCAAAAGGGGATCGTAGTAGGGGGTTACCGTGTCTCCCTCTCGTACTCCCGCGTCTATCCTCGTGTTCTCCACGGTGGGCACCACCCACTTGCTGAGCTTGCCCGGTGAGGGCATGAAGTTCTTGTCGGGATCCTCTGCGTATATGCGGCACTCGATGGAGTGGCCATTGAGAGGGACCCTCTCCTGCTCCAGGGAGAGGGGTTCACCGGCGGCTATGCGTATCTGCCACTGCACCAGGTCTTCTCCGGTGGTCATCTCTGTCACGGGGTGCTCCACCTGGATTCGGGTGTTCATCTCCAA
>CAZMTB010000145.1:0-6607 GCA_964569095.1 uncultured Aquificales bacterium | reverse complement strand
CTCTCTTTTCAGCCCTTCTGTTTCTTTACGGAGCGACTGTATGGTTTGGATCACCCTTTCTGGTCCCATGACCAGAAGGGCCAGAAGGAGAACCACCATTATCTCGTTGAATCCCAGCATCTACTCTCCTCGGTAGCCGTTGGAAGTGGAACCTCTCCTGGCTTCGTATTGAAAGGAGCCTTTCTTGACAAGGGATGGCTCGTTCTGCACATTTTATTTATTGCAGAAGTGTAGATCACGGTCTTGGAGAAAGGAAATGTGGAAAATGGAGAGGTTTTTAAGGTGTTTTCTTGTGAGTGTAGTACTGGTAGGGTTCCCTTTGTTGGCCAGAGCCCACATGCTGATTTTAAAACCCGAGCGTGAAATTGTCTCCTCTTTCAAGAAACGGGTGGTTGTTGTGAAGGTGCGTTTCTCCCATCCCATGGAGGGAGGTCCCAGCATGAACTTTCGAATAGAGAAGAGCGGGCTATCATCTCCAGGCGGGGAGCAGCCCTTGTCCTGGAAGGAATTCTCCATTCCAAAGGGAAAAGGGGAGAAAGGATCCGTCTCTGCCTATTGGAGTGAGATCGTTGTATCAAGGCCAGGGATTTACCAGGTATTCGTGGAACAGACCCCTTATTTCGAACCGGCGGAGGATGTGTTCATAAGGCAGATTGCCAAGGTATACTTAGAGGCCTTCAATCTCGAAGGGGATTGGAGCACTCCTTTGGGCCTCGATGCAGAAGTTATCCCTATAACTAGGCCGTTCTCTTTGTGGGAGGGATCTCTCTTCACTGGACGTGCGGTTATTGGGGGTAGGCCTTGCAGTAACTGCCGGGTGGAGATGGAGTATTTGAACGAAGAGGGTTTCTCCCTGCCCTTCTCTTCCCTTGCCACCTATGTGACTCACACGGACTCGCAGGGACTCTTCCAGGTTACGCTACCGTGGAGAGGTTGGTGGGGTATAGCTGTTCTGGGGGATGGGGGTGAGTTGAAGGGTCCCAAGAATAAGACCTACCCTGTGGAGCTTGACGCGGTGATATGGGTGAAAGCCTATCCTAAACCTGGGGAGGTGAGATAGGTGCACATCTCAGAGGGGGTGTTGCCCCTTTGGATGGTTGGGGCAGGGTGGGGTGTGGCATCTGCTGGAGTTGCAATTGGGGTTAAAAGGCTAAAACCCGAGAAGATACCAGCAGCCTCTCTCTTCTCCGCTGTCTTCTTTGTGGCCTCTTTGGTTCATGTTCCGGTGGGACCCTCTAGCGTTCACCTTCTTCTAAATGGACTTACTGGTTTAATCTTGGGGGTGGTGGGTTCCCCGTTATCTTCATAGCTCTCTTTCTGCAAGCGGTTCTCTTTCAGTTTGGGGGAATAACGGTTTTGGGAGTGAATACCTTGAACATGGCTATGCCTGCGGTGGTCTCTTATTTGCTCTTCGGCAGACTCCTTTTGGGAGATAAGGTTCACACCTTTGTTGTTGCTGTAGGAGCGTCTGTGGTAGGGGTTATGATGGCTGGTCTTCTGGTCTCCCTTGAACTGGCTCTATCTGGAGAAGGGTTCAGGCTAGCGGCTCGCTTGGTGTTGTTAGCGCATATTCCCGTTATGGTGGTGGAAGCTGTGGTAAACTACTTCGTTCTATCCTTCTTCAAAAGGGTACATCCAGAGATACTGGAGGGAGTCTCGTGATGTGCCGTTTATTGGGTTTGCATCTGGTCTTTTTGCTTTTTTTCCTTCCTTCCTTTGGGTGGGCCCATAAACTCTCCCTTTTTCTGAGTGTTAAAGGTGTGACAGTGGAGGGTTTTGCCTACTTCAGCACCGGAGCTCCAGCCCGGAAATCCCCTGTGGAGGTTTACGATTGCGATGGAAAGATGGTGTGGAAAGGGAGAACAGACGAAAGGGGCGAGTTCCGTTTCTTTGCCAAAGGGGATTCAAGGGTTCTGAAGGTGGTGGTTAACGCGTTGGATGGTCACAGGGTTGAGGAGAGTCTAAACCTGTGGGCCCCTGAAAGCCCCGTTCCTTCTCCTGATTACGGTATTAGAGTCTCCCAGGTAATAGCTGGTTTGGGATGGATAATGGGGATCTTTGGATCAGTGATGTTCTGGTTAAGCGGTAGAAATGGATCTTGAGGGAGAGGGTGTGTTGAGCAGAATAGATCCCAGGGTGAAGCTGTTGCTATTTCTGGCGTATGCCACGGTTCTCACATCTCTTAACAGGCCTTCTGGATTGGTGGTGACAGGGGGTTATGTAATCCTTTTGGCCCTCTTCGCAGGGAGGAGCATCCTTAAACCTGCGAAGACCTTGGTGGTTGCCAACACCTTTCTCGTATTTTTGGCGGTCACCATGCCTTTCTCCTATTCCAAAGGGCCATTGTTCCACTTTGCGGGGCTTTCGTTTTCGCTAGAGGGGTTGAAGTATGGTCTTTTCCTATTTGTAAAATCTAACGAGATCCTTCTTCTTCTGCTCATTCTTGTGTCCACTTCTTCTCTGTACGCCATCACCCATGCCTTGCACCATTTGGGATTGCCAACCAAGCTGGTGCAGATGCTCTTCTTTTCGTGGCGGTACCTGGAGCTTCTTAAGGAGGAACACAGATGTCTGATGAAGTCTGCCAAGGCGCGGGGGTTTCAGGGAAGGACTGGCATATCGACATACAAAACTATGGCCTACATCATGGCCACCCTTATGTTGAAAAGTTACAGCAGAGCCCAAAAGGTGGAGAAGGCCATGAGGTGTAGGGGATTCAGGGGGGTTTATCCCCTCTATTCCCACTTTCACTTTAAGGAAGAGGACCTTCTCTTTACCTTGGCGAATTCGGTTCCTTTAGTTCTCATTTTGGCAGTGGGACTTCAATGACCCTTTTAGAGGCTAGGTTGCTGAAGGTGTTGCGAGGGGAGAGAATGGTGTTGAATGGTCTCTCTCTCTCTCTGGAAGATGGTGAGAAGATATGCATAACCGGTGCCAATGGGTCTGGAAAGACTACCCTCTTGGAGAGCCTGCTCGGTTTTATTCCCCTTGAGGAGGGTGAGATTTTCTTTAAGGGACAGCCCTTGAAAGGTGAGAAGGATTTTCAGCTCTTTCGACCTCAGGCTGGGTATGTTTTCCAAGAACCCGACGACCAGCTCTTCTCTCCCACTGTGGAAGAGGAGTTGGCCTTTGGTCCCCTCAACCTGGGAATGGAAAGGGAGAAAATATCCCGTGTCATCGATGATACCTTGGAACGACTGGCAATTTCTAAGTTGAAACAATCGGCCACCTTTCGTCTTTCGGGGGGAGAAAAGAAGTTAGTGGCTTTGGCCTCGGTTCTGGTGATGGATCCGCCCCTTTTTCTACTGGACGAGACCACCGCTGGTTTGGATCCATACTACTACCGCATCGTCTTTAACCTTCTGAAGGATACGCCAAAAAGCGTGGTGTTGGTTACCCATGACGCGGATACGATAAGAGAGTTGAAGTGGAGGACCTATCTGTTGGAAGAGGGGAGGCTTAGGGAGGTTTGAAAGGTATTCTTCTGGCGCATGGTAGTGGGGGCTACAAGACCCAGGAGCTGGTGGAAGGGCTCTTCTTGAAAGTTCTGGGGGAGGTTGGGCCTGAGGCATTGGAGGATGCCTCTTACTTTCGGTGTGAGGGTTGCATGGCGGTTACCACAGACTCTTTCGTGGTTGATCCCCTCTTCTTCCAAGGTGGAGATATAGGAAAGCTGGCGGTGTGTGGTACGGTGAACGATCTGGTGGTTAGTGGAGCCATTCCCCAGCTGATCACCGCAGGTTTTATTCTGGAAGAGGGTCTTCCCCTGGAGGTTTTGGAGAGAGTTTGCAGATCCATTGCTGAGAGTGCCAAAGGGGCGGGGGTGAGAATTGTTGCGGGAGACACCAAGGTGGTGGAGAGGGGAAGGGGACACGGTCTCTACGTGAACACCACCGGTATAGGCAGGGTGGTGGCAAGACTCGAAATGGGATCGGTTGAGCCAGGGGACGTTCTGGTACTGACAGGTTCCGTAGGAGACCACGGAATGGCGGTGTTACTGGCCCGTGAGGGGTTCGAGGTGGAGTCGAATGTGGTTAGCGATTGCGCTTCTCTTCGAGACCTTCTCATCCCTCTGGTGGAGGAGGGTTTAGTAAAGTGGATGAGGGACCCTACTCGAGGGGGGCTGGCCACCACCTGTTTGGAACTCGCCCAAGGTAGTGGTTATGGTATTCGGTTGTATCAGAGAGAGATTCCCGTGAAGGAGGAGGTGGTTTTTCTCTGCAACATGATGGGTTACGATCCCTTGTACCTTGCCAATGAGGGTAAGGCGTTGATGGTGGTGGATCCCGAGAAGGAGTCCCGGGTGTTGGAGATTCTTAGATCCCATCCTTTGGGGAGGGAGGCTGCCGTTGTGGGAGAGGTGACCAGCCAGCACTTTGGGGTGAGATTAATAACGGCGGTGGGAGGAGAGAGAAGCCTTGATTATCTTGAGGGAGACCCGCTTCCCCGCATCTGCTGACGTTTCCCGCTTGGTTGGGCTTATAGAGAGGCTTAACCCTCTCCGTAGGGTGAAGATTCTCAATCTCTGCGGTTCCCATGAACATACCGTCTGTCAATGGGGCTTGAGAAGCTTGGTTCCTCCCAATCTGGAACTTGTGCCTGGCCCAGGATGTCCAGTTTGCGTCTCCTCGGAGGAGGAGATAGTGAACGCCATACTCATCTCCAAGATGGAGGGAGTAATTCTTGCTACTTACGGCGACATGTTGAGGGTTCCTACCAGGATAGGCACCTTGAAAGATAGTGGGGGTGACCTCCACATGATAAGCGCCCCCCATGAGATGGTTTCTCTTTGTGAGCGGTATCCTGAGCATCAGGTGGTCTTCTTCTCCATAGGGTTTGAAACAACGGTGGCCCCCGTTGCTGCCTTGTTGGAGGGAGGAGTTCCACCCAACCTCAGAATCCTCACCTCTCACAAACTTACTCCTCCCATCATGGAGTATCTTTTGGCCCGAAGGGGGAGTCGCATAGATGCCCTGATCGCGCCTGGGCATGTTTCGACAATAACCGGCTCCGAGGTGTGGGAGTTTTTGCCCCAGAAATACCGAGTTCCTGTTGTGGTTGCCGGTTTCACTCCCGAGGATGTGCTCATGGCAATCGTCTTACTCCTTAAGCAACTTAGGGACGGAACTCCAAAGGTGGAGAACATATACAAAGGCGTGGTGAGGGAAGAGGGTAACAGGAGGGCCCAAGAGATGGTGGAACGCCACTTTTTCGTAGATCAGGCCAAATGGAGGGCCATCGGCTCTGTGCCTGCGTCGGGACTTTTTTTGAGAGAGAAATGGGCTCATCTGGACGCGAGAAGGGTCTTCCCCTACCAGGAAGTGGAGGAAGAGGAGACCCAGGGTTGTATGTGTTCCCAGGTCATATTGGGAGAGGCCTCTCCCAAGGAGTGTCCCTTGTTCAAGAAGCCCTGTTCTCCCTCGAGGCCGTTGGGGCCCTGCATGGTCTCCCCCGAGGGGGCATGCCGCATATGGTTTAGCCATGCGTAGGGCGAGGATTTTAGTTAGGGGAATGGTGCAGGGGGTGGGTTTTCGTCCCTTCGTCTACAGACTGGCTCAGAGATGGAGTCTCGCTGGAGTGGTGTCTAACACCTACCGAGGAGTCGAAATAGAGGTGGAGGGAGAGGAGGATGGAATCCGAGGATTTATAAGGGACCTTAAAGATCCGCCTCCTGGGGCCAGACTCCACTCTCTAGAGGTCTCTTCCATTCCTCCCAAAGGAGAGAGTGGTTTTTTTATATCTTCCAACATTGACGGGGAGTCAGTCACTCCCTCTCTCATCCCCGACGTGGCTACTTGCAGAGAGTGTCTTTCTGAACTGAATGATCCGCGGGATCGCCGGTTCGGGTATCCATTCATCAACTGCGTTCACTGTGGTCCCCGCTACACCATAATCGAGAGGTTGCCTTACGACAGGGAGAACACCACCATGAGATCCTTTCAGATGTGCTCTTCCTGTCTTGGTGAGTACAATGACCCGAAAAACAGGAGATTTCATGCCCAGCCAAATGCCTGTCCGTATTGCGGACCTCATCTTTGGCTCACCTCTTCCGGCGGCAGGGTCTTGGCCCAGAGGGACGAGGCCTTGGCAAAGGCTGTTGAGGCGATAAAAAGGGGAAGGATTGTGGCGGTTAAGGGATTGGGAGGTTTTCATCTGATGTGCAGGGCGGACGTTGATCTTCCCGTGGCGCTTCTGAGGGAACGAAAGCGAAGAAGAGAGAAACCCTTGGCGGTCATGTTTCCCTCTTTGGACCGTGCAGAGGCGGTATGCCAGATCTCATCCTGCGAGAGAGATGCTTTAGTCTCTCCCCGGGCTCCCATAGTGGTGGTGAAGGTGAGAAATCATCTTGCCCTTTCTCCCCTGGTCTCCTCGGGCTTAAAGACCGTTGGAGTCTTTCTCCCCTACACCCCACTACATCATCTTTTGCTTGCCAAGACGGGGGTTCCCTTAGTGGCTACCAGTGGGAATGTATCGGAGGAACCCTTGGCCATATCCAACGATGAGGCCCATGAGAGGCTTAGAAACATAGCAGATCTCTTTCTCCTCCACGACAGGCCGATAAAGAGGCCCTGCGACGATTCGGTGGAAGCCTGGGTGGGATCGCAGT
>CAZMTB010000144.1:0-1802 GCA_964569095.1 uncultured Aquificales bacterium | reverse complement strand
CGCTGTCCAGAAGGTTCTGAACCTCTTGGCGTCCCAAAAGCTCGTGGGCGTGGTTCTTGATAACCTCAGATAGGTGGGTGACCACCACCGTGGCGGGGTCCACCACGGTGTACCCTTCGAGCTGGGCCTTGTCTTGGAGCTCGGGGGCTATCCAGACTGCGGGCAGCCCAAAGGCGGGTTCCTTGGTGGAAATACCCTCTATCTCTTCCACCTCGCCTCCCGGGCTCATGGCCAGCAGCTTGTCCATCATCACCTCTCCCCTGGCCACCTCCACGCCTTGCAGCAGGATGGTGTAAACGTTGGGAGGAAGCTGCAGGTTGTCCCGTATTCTCACGGGGGGCACGATTATTCCCAGGTCCATGGCTATCTGCCTGCGCATGGCCTTAACCTTGGCGAGTAGGTTGCCTCCCTTTCCCTCCTCAACCAAGGGTATAAGCCCGTAGCCCAGGTCCAGTTCCAGTGGATCCACCTGGATCATGGCCGCCAGCTTTTCAACCTCTTGCTCTGGCGTTTCGGCCTCTTCCTTCGCCTTCTCCTCCTCGGTGACCACCTCGGCCTCTTTTGTGCGTTTAAGGGTTAGATAGGTGATGAATCCCAGTAAGGCGGCCAGTGTCCAGAAGGGTATTAGGGGAAGGCCGGGCACTATTCCCGCAAAGAAGAGAATGGCTGCTCCCAGGCCGAGAACCTTGGCGTTTCCGGCGATCTGCTGGGTGATGTCCCTGCCCAGACTCTCTTCGGAGGAGGCGGCCATGGATACCACTATGCCCGCCGAGGTGGATATGAGCAGGGCGGGGATCTGTCCCACCAGACCATCCCCTATGGTGAGAATGGTGAAGGTCTTGGCCGCCTTCTCGGGAGACATGTGAAGCTGCATCACGCCTATTATCAGGCCACCCAGGATGTTGATGACGGTTATGATCACCCCGGCAATGGCGTCTCCCCTCACGAATTTGCTGGCACCGTCCATGGCCCCGTAGAAGTCTGCCTCGCGGCGAATCTCTTCTCGCCGCTTTCTCGCCACAGCCTCGTCTATGAGTCCCGCGTTCAGGTCGGCATCCACTGCCATCTGTTTTCCCGGCATGGCGTCCAAAGTGAAACGGGCTGCCACCTCGGCTATTCTCTGGGCGCCCTTGGTGATCACCACGAAGTTTATTATCACCAGTATCAGGAAGACCACGAATCCTACCACGTAGTTGCCCCCAACCACGAACTGTCCAAATGCCTGTATGATGTGGCCCGCAGCGGCGGTTCCCTTGTTTCCGTACAGGAGTATTCGTCTCGTGGTTGCCACGTTGAGAGAGAGTCTGAAAAGGGTGGTTATGAGCAGCACCGTTGGAAAGGAGGAGAACTCTAAGGGTCTCTGGACGTATACCGAGGTGAGGAGAATCAGCAGGGATAGGGATATGTTGGTGGCGAGCAGCACGTCCAGTACGGGGGCGGGAAGGGGAATGATCATCACCGTGAGCACCAGGACCACGCTGAGGGCTATGCCCACGTCGAAGGACGAACCCAGGTATCTGTCTACGAAGCTACGCTCTTCTGCCATATTACGCCGTCTTTCTCCTCTGCCTGTTCTTTAGCGAGTAGACGTAGGCAAGCACCTCTGCCACGGCCTTGTAGAGGTGTTCTGGGATCTCGTCTCCCACCTCTGCCGCCTTGTAGAGGGTTTGGGCCAGGGGCCTGTTCTCAACGATGGGGACCTCGTGTTTTCTGGCAATGTCCTTTATCCTTTGGGCCACGAATCCCGCTCCCTTGGCCACCACGGTGGGGGCCTCCATCTTTGCGTCGTCGTACCTCAGGGC
>CAZMTB010000143.1:0-8537 GCA_964569095.1 uncultured Aquificales bacterium | reverse complement strand
AGGTCCCTGGCCTCTTCGGGAGTGAGGGCAGGGGAGGGAGTGGCCCAGGCGAGGTTCAGTGTCATTAGGATGAGAACCGCCCAAGCCAGCGGGGTTCCCCTTCGCTGCACGGAAAGGCCCCTGGTGATCACGCCGACCCTCAGTGCCTGAAGTGTCTCATCTTGGTGAATACCATGGCCATCTGGTGGGCGTTGGCGGCCTCGATCACCTCCTCGTCCCTGATCGAGCCACCGGGTTGGATAACGGCGGTTATGCCCAGCCTGGCGGCCTCTTCCACCCCGTCGGGAAATGGAAAGAAGGCGTCTGATGCCATGGCCGCACCCTGGAGGGGGGATCTGGCCTTCATGCCAGCAATTTTAACAGAGTCTACCCTGCTGGTCTGTCCACTTCCTATTCCAAGGGTTCGGTCTTTCGCTGAGAAGAGAACGGCGTTGGAGCGCACGTGTTTCACCACCTTCCAGCCGAAGAGCATGGCCTCCCATTCGTCGGGGGTGGGCTCCCTTTTGGTGACTACCTGGGGAGGATCGAGCTCCAGTAGCCTTGCGTCTCTCTCTTGCACCAGCACTCCGCCCATCACCCCCTTGTACTCGAACCTCTCCTCCTCCGGTCGGGGCCAGGGGTCGAATAGAATAACCCTCAGGTTCTCCTTGGCCGAGAGTGTCTTCAGGGCCTCCTCGGTGTATCCTGGGGCTGCCAGCACCTCTACGAAGACCGAGGCTATTCGTTCGGCCACCTCCTCGTCCACCGTTGAGGTGAATACGATTATCCCGCCGTAGGCAGAGACGGGGTCGCAGTCCCAGGCCTTCTGGTAGGAGTCTATGGGTCTCTCTCCCCTGCCCACCCCGCAGGGGGTGTTGTGTTTCACGATGACCGTTGCGCACTCTCCCGTGAACTCCATTGCCAGGAGGGTGGCGGCGTTGAGGTCGTAGATGTTGTTGAACGAGAGCTGTTTTCCCTGCAGCTGCTTCAGGTTTGCCATGCCCACCCTGTGGGTTCTCAGGGAGTAGAAGGCCGCTTTCTGGTGGGGATTCTCCCCGTACCTCAGGTCGAGCTCCTTCTCCAGGGGGAGGGAGAGGTAGAGGGGTAGCCCGTCTCCTTCCTCTTTCGAGAGGTATGAGGATATGGCTCCGTCGTACTTGGCGGTGTGGGCGAAGGCCTTGGCTGCGAGCCTTCTTCTCTCTTCCACGGTGAACTCTCTTCCCTCTTCCACCCTTGGAATTATCCACTGGTAGTCAGATGGATCCACCACTATCACCACGTGGGCGAAGTTCTTGGCAGCGGCCCTGAGCATTGCGGGTCCGCCTATGTCTATCTGCTCCACCGCCTCGGCCAGGGATACCCCCTCTTTCGCGATGGTCTCTTCAAAGGGGTAGAGGTTTACCACCACCATGTCTATGGGGGGTATGCCGTGTTCGTCCATGGCCTTCAGGTGGGCCCCTTTGCCCCGGTCGGCCAGGATGCCCCCGTGGATCTTGGGGTGAAGGGTCTTCACCCTTCCGTCCATGATCTCTGGGAAACCGGTCACCTCGCTAACCTTGGTTATGGGGATTCCCGATTCTTCCAGGAACTTGGCGGTGCCGCCGGTGGACAGGATCTCTGCCCCTGCGTTGCGCAGGGCCCGGGCGAGCTGGTCCACCCCTGCCTTGTTGGATACGCTTATCAAAGCCCTCTTTATTGCCATATCTGCTCTTCTCCTTGCCAAAGGTTGTTTGGGGATTCCTACCAGATCACCGCGGTTTCTTACAATGGCCGTGGCCTTTCAGGAAATGCGCTTTATCACCTGGTAGAGGGTTGTGCGCTGGGCGGGAATGAAGCCGGCGTCTTTGATGACGCGCACCATCTCGTCCACTGAGGTTCGGTACGTGGCCCCGGCGGCCGCAACCACGTTCTCCTCGATCATGGTTGAACCCAGGTCGTCTGCTCCGAAGAATAGGGCCACCTGACCCATCTTGATCCCCTGGGTCACCCACGATGCCTGTAGGTGTGGTACGTTGTCCAAGAATATTCTCGATGTTGCCAACACCCGTAAGTATCGAGCCCTGATTTTGGTGCCAGGTCTTGTAGTTCTGTGTTGGGAGGCTGGAAGGTCCAGGGTATGAAGGCGGTGAATCCCCCCGTCTTGTCCTGCAGGTCCCTCACCTTTGCCAGGTGTTCCACCACGTCTTCCCAGGTGTCAACCGAGCCGAACATCATGGTTGCGCTGCTCTTCAACCCTGCTCTGTGGGCCTCCTCCATGACCTTCAGCCACTTGGCGGAGTCTATCTTTTTGGGGCTTATCCGGCTTCTCACCCTGTCAGACAACACCTCTGCCCCGCCGCCGGGTATGCTGCCGAGACCAGAGTCTTTCAGCCTTTGCAGGGTCTCTTTTAACCCTATCCCCTCTTTCTCGGCGTAGTACCACACCTCTGGAGGGGATAGGCCGTGGATGTGGAGCGCGGGGAATCTCTCCTTGATTGCAGAGAATAGGCCGGTGATGTGGTCAAGCCCAAGCTCTGGGTTGAGACCTCCCTGTATGAGGATGGAGGTGCCTCCAAGATGTAGCAGCTCTTCTATCTTGTTGAACACCTCCTGATGGGATAGCACGAAGGCGTCAGGGTCTCCCGGTGCTCTCCAGAAGGCACAGAAACGGCATCGGTTTACGCAAACGTTGGTGTAGTTGATGTTTCGGTCGATCACGAAGGTTACCAAGGGTTCCGGGTTGAGCCTTCTTCTGACCAAGTGGGCCAGTTGACCAAGGGTTAGGGGATCGGCCTCTTCCAGCAGGGTTAAGGCATCTTCCCGGGAGATTCGCTCTCCCCTCTCCACCTTGGTACGAATCTCTTTAACGATGCCCATCTTGCGTCCCCTGGCCGCCTTCGACCTCTACGAATCTCACCCTTGGCTCTTCTGGGACCAGGTTGCGCTGGGTGAGTAGCTTGAAGAATAGCCTCATTCCCTCCACGTGCTTTGGGGTCAGGTTGAAGGAGAGCCCCCTCAGGTACTCGAGGCACTCTTCCTCCGACAGGTCTGCCTGGTCGTGGTGGTTCTGGGAGATCTCTTCCAACAGGCTGTTGCCCATGTCCCTGGAGTCTAAAAGGGTTCTGCAGAGTTGTCTCACCTCGGTGGGGCGATCTTGCCACACCTCGTTGCGAACGCACCACACCGCGAACACGAAGGGTAGTCCGTGTTTTTCGTACCAGTACTGGGCAAGGTCAACCACGTAGGGATACCGGTTAGCCTTCCTCTCCCTGAGGGCCTCGTCCCCGATGAGAAGCATGGCGTCGGGGGAGCACTCCTTCTTCTCGCCCAGCTTGAAGAGGCGGTACCTTGGGGATATGCCAAGGTCTTTCTCCAGGATGAACCTCACCAGGGTGGAGGAGGTGAGGGAACTCTTCGTGATCCAGACATCGCTGCCGTCCAGTTTCTCCAGGGGTACCCGGGAGAGGAAGAGCACGCTCTTCACCTCTCTAACGGCTCCTATGCAGAGGTCTGGAAGTAGCAGGTAGTTTCGGTGGTGCACGGCGTACTCCACCGACGAAACCACCGACACGTCAAGCTCCCCCTGGCTGAGCATTCTGTTGAGGGTGGATGGGGTACCCGACACCACCTCTACCCTCACGCCGTTGCAGTGAACCAACCCCTTCTCCCAGGCGTAGTAGACTGGAATGGTGTTCAGGTACTCGACCTTTCCCAACCGGATTGCGTCGCTCTTCACGAAGAGTCTCATTACCACCGAGGGTAGGGATGGGCAATTGCCGGATGCGCTGGCTTGTGCTGGTTTGGGATACTGTGGTTAAATGGACCAATAGAAGAGGATGAGGAGGAGTGTGCACCGTGTACCTTGAGTACTACGACCTGAAAGAGAAGCCCTTTGCAATCACCCCAGATCCTGACTTCATCTACCTGAACGACACCTTCAGGCAGGGGTTCAACGAGATCGTCTACGCGGTGCAGAACAGGTTGGGGCTCGCGGTGATAATCGGGGAGGTGGGAACCGGGAAGACCACCCTTGCCAGGGCGATCCTGAGGGAGCTGAGGGATAAGTGCAAGACTGCGTACATTATTAATCCTGCTCTCTCCTTTGAGGAGCTGGTTAGTGCGATATTGCGAGACCTTGGAGAGAAGGATCTTCCGGAGGGTAGAGAGGCCCTGCTAACCAGGCTGAACGAGTTTCTCCTGGACGCTTACCACCAGGGAAAGGCAGTGGTGGTCTTCATCGACGAGGCCCACCTGTTGGAGGAGAAGGAGCTGGAGAAGATAAGGCTTCTCTCCAACCTGGAGACCAACAAGGAGAAGCTGCTTCAACTGGTGCTGGTGGGTCAGCCGGAGCTGGGTAAGACCCTTTCGAAGCGCAGCATGAGGCAGTTGCGTGACAGGATAGTGGTGCAGGTGGGGCTTGAACCCTTCAAACCTTCCGAGGTCTGCGACTACATCTACCACAGGCTGAGCCTGGCGGGAGACGCGGGGGCACTCACCTTCACTCCCCGGGCGTGCAAGAAGATCGCCAAGCTATCCGGGGGTATCCCCAGGCGCATAAACCTGCTGTGCGACAGGGCACTGTTGGCCGCCTACGCCAGGCGTACCTTTGAGATAACCCCAAAGCTGGTTAAGGAGGCCGCCAAGGACATAAACAGGGAGTTTCCGCAGGAGGTTGTCCACAGGGAGAGAAGGGGCATTGGATGGTCGGGCTGGGTTCTCATCTTTATCGCCCTCTGTGTAGGGGGGGTGTTTTACATAAACCAGACCTTCTTCGGGTACTCCCCCCGGGAGCTGCTGGGGGAGCTGCTGTCGGTAGGCAAGTCTGTTCCCCAGGTGATACGTTCCCCTGAGGAGGGGAGGGTGATAGAGCCCCCCCTGAAGAGGGGTTCGGCCTCTTTGCCCGAAGAGACGAAACCTGCACGGGCAGGGGGGGAGAGAAGGGGAGAGAAGGCTTCAAAGGCCGTTGAAGCCCCCAAGCCCGTCTCAGAGAAGAGGCCCGCCCCTGAGAGAGTGAAGAGAGCAGAAAAGGCAGAGAGTGAGCCTAAGGTGTCCCGAAAGGGCCAGGGCGAGAAGGGCCTTGCCCCAACCCCTGGGGCCTCCAAGAAGGGAGTTAAGGCAGGGGGTGAAGAGAAGAAGCAGGGCCCGAGGAAGTCTCCTTCCAGTGGGACCATCCCGAAGAAGGAAAGGGGCCGGCAGTCAGTAGGATCTACAGGGAAGGCGAAGGAGAAAGGTACAAGCCCGGCGCTGAAGGCCCCAGGAGCCAAGGGGAGCACAAAGGCCTCCCAGGGTGGGAAGGTGGCGGCTGAGCCTTCAAAAGAGCGGGCTGCGCCTGTGGTGCCTCTACAAAAGGGTGAAGTCGCAAAGGGTGGAGAGCCGGGATCTCAGGAGGGGAAAGAGGCGAAGAAGCCAATCGTGCAGGAAGAACCCATACTCTCTCCCGAGACCGAGAAGGCCATAGAGGGAGAGGTTGAGAGGTGGAAGTCTGCCATGGAGGCCCTTGACGAGGCCACTCTGAAGGCGATGTACGACCCTTCTCTTCACGGGGAGTTGGAGAAGAGGCTGTCTCTCATGCGTTCTGGAGGGGAAGAGAGGGAGATCAGGATAGAGAACCTGAGAATAACCCCCTTGGTGAACGGGGATGTGAGGGTTACCTTTGAGCAGCAGTACCTTTCAATGAGGTACTCAGACTACGGCCTCACCACCTTGGTGTTCAGGAAAAAGGGGGGTAAGTGGATCATCGTGGGGGCCCAGTGGAAGTCCCTGTAGTTATCCCACCGGTCGTTTGATTCGTTCTATCTCTACCCCCAGCCTTGCCAGCTTCTGATCGAGTTGCTCGTATCCCCGGTCTAAGTGGTACACCCTGGAGACGATGGATTCTCCCCTTGCTGCAAGGGCTGCCAGCACCAGTGATGCGCTTGCCCTCAGGTCGGACGCCATGACCGGGGCCCCGGTTAGGTGCTCCACTCCCTGGATGACCGCCTTTCTGTCGCTAACGGTGATGTTTGCTCCCATGCGGGAGAGCTCTGCCACGTGCTGAAACCGGTCTTCAAAGATGTTCTCCGTGATGAGGGATGTTCCCTTGGCCAGGGAGAGCAGAGCCATGAGCTGGGCCTGAACGTCGGTTGGAAAGCCGGGGTACGGCCAGGTGGAGCACTCCACGGGTAGAATCGAGTCTCCTCCCCTCCACGCCTCCATGGTGCCGTCTTCTTGGACCTCCACCTCTATTCCCGCCTCTCGCAGCTTCAGCAGGACCGCGTCCAGGTGCTCGGGAACTGCTCCTTCCACGCGTATCCTCCCCCCGGTGATGGGTCCCACCATGAGCAGGGTTGCCGCCTCTATTCTGTCGGGCATCACCCTGTGGGTGAATCCCGAGAGGCTCTCCACGCCCTCAACGGTTATGGTGGGGGTTCCGTCTCCGTGGATCCTGGCTCCCATCTTGCGCAGGACGCTGCATAGCTCCACCACCTCGGGTTCTCGGGCGGCGTTCTCAATGGTTGTTGTGCCTTCGGCCAGGGAGGCGGCCATCACCACGTTCTCGGTGCCCGTCACCGTCACCTTGTCGAAGACGATGTTGGTTCCCTTCAGCCTCTTGCAGCTGGCGATCACGTAGCCCCCCTCCACGGTGATGTCGGCGCCCATCTGCTGGAGAGCCTTGAGGTGCAGGTTTATGGGACGCACCCCTATGGCACATCCCCCGGGCATGGAGACCTTGGCTTTTCCGAGTTTTGCAAGAACTGGACCTAAAACGAGTACCGATGCCCTCATTCTCTTCACCACATCGTAAGGAGCCTCGTGGTTGGGAGAGCCGGGAGAGACCTCTATTCTCTTCTTGGTTCTGTCCCAACTCACCTTCGTGCCCAGTATCTCCATCAGCTCCACCATGGTGCCCACGTCTCTCAGCCTCGGTACTCCCGTTAGGAGGCAGGGATGCTCTGCCATTAGCGATGCCGCCAGTATTGGCAGGGTGGAGTTCTTGGCTCCGCTCACCTCAACCGTGCCCGATACCGGTTCTCCTCCTTTAATCACCAGCGCGTCTGCTGTGGTCATCTTAAGCCCCTCACTCCTTTACGGCCGTTATCACCCTGTCTCTATTCCACTGGTCTTTCACCACGCTGATACCACGGTAACCTCGGCCTTTGAATAGGAGCATAGCCTTCTCTTTCTGGTCGTGGCCGATCTCGATTGCCAGCATTCCACCCTTTTTCAGGTGCTTTGGGGCCTGGGTTACCAGCCGGGAGATCCAGAAGAGCCCGTCCCTGCCACCGTTCAGTGCGGTTCTGGGTTCTCTCTTCACCTCTCTCTGCAGGGTGCTCAGCTCTTTTGAGCTAACGTAGGGCATGTTGGCGGTTATCAGGTGGAACCTCTCCTCTGGTTTCAGCGCCTCCATGAGGCTGGTGCATACCAGTTGTCCCCTCTGACCAACACCCAGCAGGTTGCTGTTCTCTCTCGCCACCTTCAGGGCCTCTAAGGAGATGTCGGTTCCTACCCCCCGTACCCGGGGACGGTCTGCAAGAATGGACAGGAGTATCGCACCGCTTCCCGTGCCAACGTCGCATAAGAGGGGATCCTCTTCCAGTTCGTCGATGAACCCTATTGCCCGGGCCACCAGCACCTCGGTCTCGGGACGAGGTATGAGCACCTTGGGAGTCACCTTGAACCTGTACTTCCAGAAGTGCTCGAACCCGGTGATGTACTGCAGGGGTTCTCCCGCTATCCTCCTCTTCAGCATCTCCTTGTAGGTGGTGAGTTCCTCTTTCTCCAGGGGACGATCCAGGGAGGTGTAGAGTTCCAGCCTGCTGAGGCCGAGGGCAGCGGAGAGCATCTCTTCTGCCTCCCGCTTGTGGGCGGTTATGCCTTTCTCCCTCAGAAACCCGCCGGCCCAGGCGAGCAACCTGCCTATTGTCCATCTCTCTTTGGTCTCCATGACACTTGAAAATAGTCTGGCAAGTAGTATGCTGGCAACAATCACCTGCGGGAGGAAAAGATGGAGAGAGAGTTTTTACGAATAAAGCGTTTGCCACCTTACGTCTTTGCCATTGTGAACGAGCTGAAGTACCAGGCCAGGCGCCGGGGAGAGGACATAATAGACCTGGGTATGGGTAATCCCGATCTACCCACCCCTCCCCACATCGTGGATAAGCTGGTGGAGGCAGCCCGCAAGCCCCACAACCACAGGTACTCCGCCTCGAGGGGTATCACCAAGCTCAGGGAGGCCATTTGTGGCTGGTACAAGAGGCGTTACGATGTTGACCTCGATCCTGAGACCGAGGCGATCGTTACCATAGGAGCCAAGGAGGGGCTTTCCCACCTGGCCTTGGCCATAATCAGGCCAGGAGACGTGGCCCTTGTTCCTACTCCCACTTATCCCATTCACGCATACAGCATGGTTATTGCAGGTGGTGACCTGAGGAGCATTCCCCTCTCCAAGGATGACGATCTCTTCGACAGCCTCGTGAGGGCGGTCAAGCATACCTGGCCGGTGCCCGAGGTTTTGTTGCTGAGCTTTCCTCACAATCCTACCACCCTGGTGGTGGACAAGGAGTTCTTCCGCAAGGTGGTGGAGTTTGCCAAAGAGCACA
>CAZMTB010000142.1:0-4245 GCA_964569095.1 uncultured Aquificales bacterium | reverse complement strand
AGCACCGGAAGTCCCCGAACGATCTGCCACTGTTTCTCAACTCCTGCCCGGCGCCCCTTCCCGGCGGCGAGTAGTATGAGAACCTTATCCATTCCTGTTGCGTTTCTGGTGCGATGAGGTGCCGTTATGTTGCCTGTGATGCCTTTTGAGGTAGCGCTGGTAGCCCTCCCGGTCCATGGTTGGATCGAGGTTCTCTTTGGTGCGACCGAATATCATGCGCCCCGAGGCGGTCTGGAGCAGGCTGGTGACCACCATTCTCACCTGCTTTCCAATGTATTGGCTGCCGTCTTCAACCACTATCATCGTGCCGTCTTCCAGGTAACCCACCCCTTGCCTGGGGTCTTTGCCCTGGCGTAGCACGAAGACCTCCATCTCTTCCCCCGGAAGGTAGACGGGGCGCAGGGCGTTGGCCAGCTCGTTCACGTTCAGCACCTCGATGCCCTGAACGTTTGCGACCTGGGCAAGGTTGAAGTCGGTGGTGATTAGCTGTGCCTTCAGCTTGCTGCAGAGCATGACCAGCTTCTCGTCCACCTCCTTCACCTCGGGGAAATCTGCACTCTCTACCCTCACCTTTACGTAGTTGCTTTCCTGGAGACGCTTCAGTATCTCCATGCCCCGCCGGCCACGGTTTCTGCGCAGGGGATCGTGGGAGTCGGCTATGTGTTGTAACTCCTTGAGCACGAACTGGGGTATGATGATCAGCCCTTCCAGGAATCCCGTGTCGATCACGTCGGCTATCCTTCCGTCGATCAGGGCGCTGGTGTCGATCACCTTTGGCGTAGCTCCCTTTAAACCCATCTTGACTGGTAGCTTTGCCACTCCGGGCTGTTTTGAGAACTCGCTCATCTGGAAGAGCCTGAGCCCCAAGGCACCGCCGAGGTAGGCGAAGCACAACCCCACGAATATGTTGAACAACACGTTGGCGCTGTTTGATTTAAATGATATGTGCACAATGCCTATCACCTGGTTTGAAAGAATAAGGCCCAATAAAACCCCCAACAGCGCCCCGGTTATCATCTTGAGGTTGAAGTCTCGCACCACCTTGGTGATGCCGTGAACCACCAGCAACCCCACCAATGCCCCTGCTGCTGTTCCCAAGGCTGGTCCCAGCATGGGTTGGGTGGGAAAGAGGGCTATCTGCTGGCCAGTGAAGAAGCCAAGCAGCCCTCCCAAGACCACGATTGATATTCTCAACAGTAGCATCCACATTTTGCTATTCGTCCTCTCCTTTCTCCTCGTCCTCTCTCTGGAAGATGGAACGGAGGGTTTCGTTTGCCTCTTCTATTGAGATCCCTTTGGCCTCCGAGATCTCTCCTGCAAGAAACTGTTGCGCGTTCTCAAGTAGCCTTCTCTCTCCGAACGAGAGGTCCTTCACGAAGCGAAGCTGCATGAGGTCGCGGTAGACCTCGGCCACCTCTTTTATGTCTCCGCTCTTCAGCTTCTCTCCGTACTCCCTGTGGCGCACAGTCCAACTCACCTTCTCCTTTGTCTCCGGGGAAGGGGCCTTCTGGTGGAGAATCTCGAGGATCGCGTCAACCGAGGAGTCGTCTATTACGCGGCGCATGCCCACCTTCTCTGCCTTGTTGACGGGTACCCTGATCACCGCGTTGTTCTCCAGTATGCGTATGGTGAGGAACTTCGCGGAGATCCCCATTACGCTCATCTCCTCTATCTTCTCCACTATGCCCACCCCTTGGGCAGGATAGACCACCTTGTCTCCTGTTTTGAACATTACTTTCTCCATTCTCCTCCTTTCTCCTCAAAATCGGTGGGAACCATTATGGCACATATCCAATGCATCTTCAATCCTGCTGATGCCGAGTAGTTCTACCCTCGTGGATCCCTTCCACTTGAGCTGGTCCAGGTTTTTTTGGGGAAGCACCACCCTTTTGAACCCCATGCGGATGGCCTCCTGTATGCGCTGTATTGCTCCTGGCACCATGCGTACCTCTCCACCAAGACCTATCTCCCCAAATACGACGCACTCCAGAAAGGGTTTTCTGAGGAAGGAGGAGATGATAGCGGTTGCCATTGCGAGATCCCCCGCTGGTTCCGTGAGTCTCATTCCACCGGGTACGTTGAGGTATATGTCTGAGGCTGAGAGGTGGAGATTTGCCACCTTTTCGAGGACCGCCGATACCAGGGTGAGGCGATTCTGATCCGCTCCCATCACCGTTCTCTTTAGTATCCCCTGGACACCGTTGCTCACAAGGGCCTGTACTTCGAGCAGCAATGGGCTGTTTCCTTCGAGAGAAGCGGTGACTAAGGAACCGATTGAGTTAGGGGTGCGGTCTTTCAAGAATAGTTGTGATGGGTTGTCAACCTCTATGAGCCCCTGCTTGGTCATGGTGAGAACCGCCATCTCAAGGGTTGGTCCGTAGCGGTTTTTGGAGACCCTCAGTATCCTGGTGGCACCGCCCCTCTCTCCCTCGAGCTGAAGCACCACGTCTACCATGTGTTCCATGCTCTTGGGACCCGCAAGGGATCCTTCCTTGGTGACGTGTCCCACGATTATGCCCGTTATTCCCGTGGACTTGGTCAGGTTCATCAGTTTTGCGGTGCATTCCCTCACCTGTGACAGGGATCCAGGAGGGCCTCCTACTTGACTTGAGGACACCATTTGTATTGAGTCAAGAATAAAGGTGTCGGGTCTTGTATTGGCAACGGTATCCACCAGTGCTTCCGCGGAGTTGGTTGAGACCACCAGTATGTCTTGGCTGAGGGCCTTGAGCCGGGCTGCCCTTAGTTGAAGCTGAGCCTCGGTCTCTTCTGCAGAGGAGTAGAGGACGGTCTTTCCGGACCGGGCAAGAATAGATGCCCACTGGAGGAGCAGGGTTGACTTGCCCACCCCTGGTGCCCCTCCCAAGAGTAGAAGGCTTCCAGGCACCAGGCCTCCTCCCAGCATGCGGTCCGTGAATCTCCATCCCAAGGGCCAGCGCTCTGATTGAACGGTGGCAGCCTGGGTGATAGGAATTGGGGTGAGACTTTCGCCCTTCTGGGAGGGACTCTTCTCTTCCTTCTGTAATTCTAGGCTCTCCCACTGGTTGCAAGAGGGACAGCGTCCCAGCCACTTTGTGCTTTTGTAGCCGCAGTTGGAGCATACGTATTGGCTTTTGCCCTTGACCATGTTGGGTTTTGAATCCTCCTTTGTCATAAAATAGGGTGGTCTAGACAAATTTAAACCCCTAAAGCCTGCCTTGCTCTTTCCGATAAAGGGGATGGACCCAGGGGTGTGGGACTTGGGAAAGGTGAAGAAAACGCCGTGGAGAAAAGGAGGTGATAGTCAGAGATAATGGGAGTTTGATGGGATTGGGAAAGAGGTTTTTGGGGGATCTTCCCCGTTCAGGCTAAGGAGAGCCGAAGATTGTGAGCAATCAAGGAGGATGAAGTAATGTCAGGAATTTACGTAAACACAAACATTGCAGCAATTGACTCCCACCTGCAGTTGGGGAGTGCGCAGGATGCGTTGCAGACCTCTCTGAGGAGACTCTCCTCTGGTCTGCGAATCAACACCGCGGCAGACGATGCCTCTGGGTTGGCGATCTCGGAGAAGATGCGGACCCAGATCAAGGGTTTGTACCGAGCGACTCTGAACGCCCAGGATGGAATCTCCATGCTGCAGACGGCGGAGGGTGCCTTAAACGAGACCCACGGTATTCTGCAGCGCATGAGGGAGCTGGCCATTCAGGCGGCCAACGGTCCTTTGACTGCAAGTGACCGTATCGAGGTGCAGAAAGAGGTTGAGCAGCTGAAGGACGAGATAGACCGCATTGCAATGACCACTGAGTTCAACACCAAGAAGCTGCTCAACGGAGATTCTACTGCACTTTGGTCAACGGATCAGCCCGACAAGCTTGAGGCCATTCTGAAGGGTTTTGTGGCGGAGGGCAACTACAAGATAGACATAGAGGCGAATCCTGGCAAGAACCAGGTGCTGAAGACCGACATCTTCACGCTGAAGGACGGTGCTTTGGTAGGAATTCTGGAGGACGCTTCCCATGTGTTTTCGGATGTAAGGGATGTGTACGACGTTCCTGGAGGTAGCTACCAGTTGAACTACGATCATCTGACGGCAGCCAGGGCTGCATCTGCGGTGGTTTCTCAGACCTATATTCAGGATTCGTCTTCGTGGAGTAGTGCTTCGGTCACGGTGTCCAGCAGTGTTAAGACGGAGTACGTGTTGATAAAGCTGGGGGATGATGCGTCGGCTGGTCAGAACTTCCAGTACACTACGGATGGTGTGAA
>CAZMTB010000141.1:0-5455 GCA_964569095.1 uncultured Aquificales bacterium | reverse complement strand
TTAACATTGCCCTTCTCGTCGCCTATGAACTCTTTTGTCAGTATGCTCCACATCCTTTCGCATCCCTCCTCGTGGGACGAGGAGGTGCGAAGTATCTGGGGCCAGGTAGGCCAAGGGTTGTTCACGGGGCGTTCCTTCGGGGGCTCTGGAAGCAGCTCTATCTGCACGATGCTCTTTGCCCCCTGGCGACGACTCGTTCCCACGCAGTCGGCTCCGGTGTCTCCGCCTCCTATCACCACAACCCTCTTCTCCTTTGCCAGTATCTCCTCTTCGGCGGGAATGGGGTCTCCCGCCACCCGGCGGTTCTGTTGCACCAGAAACTCCATGGCGAAGTGTATGCCTTTCAGTTCCCTCCCTGGAATCTTCAGGTCTCTGGGCACGCCGGCTCCCGTGGTCAGCACCACGGCGTCGAAGCTTCGACTAAGGTAGTGGGTTGAGAGGTCTACCCCTGCTTCCACCTCGGTCTCGAAGATCACCCCTTCCTGCTGCATCTGCTCCATTCGGCGGTCTATCACCCACTTTTCCAGCTTGAAGTCGGGGATACCGTAACGAAGGATTCCGCCTATGCGATTGGACTTTTCGAACAGCACCGCCTCGTGACCCGCCCGGGCCAATTGCTGTGAGGCCGCCAGTCCAGCGGGACCAGAGCCTATTATTGCCACCCTCTTGCCGGTTCTGAACGGAGGTGGCTCTGGTACGATCCAGCCCTCTTTCCATCCTCTCTCAACTATCTGTAGCTCAATGTGCCTGATGGTTACGGGAGGCTGGTTGATTGAGAGAGTGCACGCCGCCTCGCAGGGATTGGGGCACACCCGGCCGGTTATCTCGGGCAGGTTGTTGGTGGAGTGGAGGAGGTCCAGTGCCCGTCTCCATAGTCCCCTGTAAACCATGTCGTTCCAGTCTGGTATGCGGTTGCTTAGCGGACACCCAAAGCTGTGGCAGTATGGGACCCCGCAGTCCATGCACCGGGCTGCCTGGATCTCGAGCTCTTCCACGGGAAGTAGCTGTTCAACCTCCCTGAAGTCCTTCACCCTCTCCTCTACGGGTCTCTTGGGAGGATCCTTGCGTTCGTACTCTAGGAATCCTGTGGGCTTACCCATTGTAGACCTCCTCGGTTACGGTGACGGTCTCGTCGTCCACGTCCTCCTCCATGCGCATTCGTTCGAGAACCTTCTTGTAGTCTATTGGCATCACCTTTACGAAGAGCGGTATTCTCTCTTCCCAGTTCTCCAGGATGGTCTTTGCGGTGAGGCTGTTTGTGTACCGGTAGTGCTTCTCGATCAGGTTGTATAGTTCCCACTTGTCCTCTTTGGTCCACACGCTCTCCAGGTCCACCATGTCGAGGTTACACCTGGTGTCGAAGAGCTGACTCTCGTCGTAAACGTAGGCCACCCCACCACTCATACCTGCTGCGAAGTTGTTGCCGGTGGGTCCCAGTACCACTACCACTCCCCCTGTCATGTACTCGCAGCCGTGGTCTCCCACCCCCTCAACAACCGCCTTGGCGCCGCTGTTCCTGATGGCGAAGCGCTCTCCGGCTATGCCGTATAGGTAGAGTTCACCCCCTGTGGCCCCGTAGAGTATCACGTTTCCTGCAATCACGTTCTCGTGGGGTATGAACCGGGAGCCTTTTGGAGGCACCACCACTATTCTACCTCCTGACATACCCTTGGCGAGGTAGTCGTTTGCGTCTCCTTCCAGCCGTATGTTTATGCCGTTGGCCAGGAAGGCGCCGAAGCTCTGCCCCGCAGAGCCTCTGAAGGTGATGTCTATGGTTCCGTCGGGAAGACCCTCGTATCCGTAGCGTTTGGCTATCTCTCCGCTCAGCATGGTGCAGACGGTGCGGTTCACATTGCGAATGGGCATCTCAATCTTAACCGGCTCGCCCCGTTCTATGGCGGGTTTTGCCTTCTCGATCAGCTCGAAGTCTAATACCCCTTCGTAGTTCTTCTCCTGACCCACCGTGCAGAGAATAGAGGTCATCTCTGTGGGCTTTGCAGGGGTTAGTATGGCAGATAGATCCACCCCATGGGCCTTCCAGTGGTCTATGGCCTCCTGCATCTCGAGCATGTCGCTCCTGCCGACCATCTCGTCAAAGGTTCTGAAGCCCAGCTCTGCCATGTACTCTCTTACCTCTTGGGCCAGGAACCTGAAGTAGTTGACCAGGTATTCGGGTTTGCCTCTGAACCTTGCCCTGAGCACCGGGTCCTGACAGGCTATTCCCACGGGGCAGGTGTTCATGTGGCACTTGCGCATCATCACGCAGCCCATCACCACCAGGGCCAGGGTTCCAAAGCCGAACTCCTCTGCCCCAAGCAGGGCTCCCACTACCACGTCTCGACCAGTGCGTATAAGCCCGTCCACCTGTACCCTGATGTAGTGTCTTAAACAGTTTTGCACCAGAGACTGCTGGGTTTCGGCGAGGCCAAGCTCCCAGGGAAGCCCAGCGTGTTTAATGGAGGTTAGGGGGGATGCCCCCGTTCCTCCGTCGTATCCCGAGATGAGCACCATGTCTGCTTTGGCCTTTGCCACACCGGAGGCGATGGTTCCCACTCCCACCTCCGATACCAGCTTCACCGAGACCCTTGCCTGGGGATTGGCCATCTTCAGGTCGAATATGAGCTGTGCCAGGTCCTCGATGGAGTAGATGTCGTGGTGTGGAGGGGGCGAGATGAGGGTTACCCCCGGCGTGGTGTACCTGACCCGTGCTATCTCTTCGCTCACCTTGTGTCCCGGAAGCTGTCCACCTTCACCTGGCTTTGCCCCTTGGGCGATCTTGATCTGGAGCTCGTCGCAGTTCACCAGATACTCTATGGTGACTCCGAAGCGTCCCGATGCCACCTGTTTAACCTTGGATATGGCCCAGTCTCCGTTCTCCATGGGCTTGTACCTGGCAGGGTCTTCTCCCCCCTCGCCGGAGTTGCTGTGGGCGCCGAGGCGGTTCATTGCAATGGCGATGGCCTCGTGGCATTCCCTGCTGATGGAACCGAAGGACATGGCGGCGGTATAGAAGCGTTTCACTATTGACTCTACTGGCTCCACCTCGTCTATGGGAATGGGATTCCCCTTCCTGAACTTGAATAGGCTTCTAAGGGTGGAGTAGCCCTCAGAGATGTCGTTGCATATGGACGTGAACTCCTTGAACTCCTTGTAGCTGCCTATGCGGGTTGCATACTGTAGCTTGTAGATTGCCTCGGGAGACCAGAGGTGTTTCTCCCCTCCCATTCTGATGTGGTAGAATCCCCCGGCGTCCAGCAGCTTTGGGGGATTCCCCCGGTCGGGAAATGCCTTCTTGTGGCGCTTCAGGGTCTCTTTGGCGATCTCGTCCAGCCCTATTCCCCCTATTCTTGAAGGGGTTTTGGTGAAGTACTTCTCTATCACGTCTCTGTTCAGCCCTATGGACTCGAAGATCTGGGCCGCAAAGTAGCTGCGCAATGTGGATATTCCCATGCGGCTAAAGGTCTTGAAGAGTCCTTTCTTTATGGCGGTTATGTAGGCATCCATGGCCTCTTCTGGGGTCACCTTCTTCTCCAGTAGTCCCTCTTCAGCCATGGCCCTGATGGTGGAGATTGCGGTGTAGGGGCAGATGGCGCTGGCTCCGTAACCGATGAGGAGGGCGAAGTGCATGATCTCCCTTGCCTCTCCCGTCTCCACGATGATGCTGGCATGGGTTCTCAATCCTTTCCTGATTAGGTGGTGGTGCAGCCCAGAGGTCGCAAGCAGGGCGGGTATGGGGGCATGGTCCTTGTCTATTCTCTTGTCGGTTAGCACTAAGATGGTGGCTCCTTCGGCGATGTGCTCCTCCGCCTTCTTGAACACCTCTTCCAGGGCATCTTCCAGGGCCTTGCCGTCGCCGTCGGCTGGAAAGAGGATGTCTATTTCGCGGGTGATCAAATCGGGGTGGCCACTGGCCTTGATCCTTAACAGATCTTCTGGACTCAGGATGGGGTGCTTCAGCTTCAACATCCTGCAGTGTTCGGGGGTTTCGTCCAGAATGTTTCTCTCTTTCCCCACAAAGCTCATAAGGGACATCACCAGCTCTTCCCTCAAGGGGTCTATTGGCGGATTTGTGACCTGGGCAAACAGTTGCTTAAAGTAGAGGTAGAGCAACTGGGGCTTGTTAGAGAGTACCGCCAGGGCGGCGTCGTTACCCATGGAACCTACCGGTTCTTGGCCACGGGAGGCCATGGGAGAGAGTATCATCTTGCACTCCTCGTCGGTGTAGCCAAAGGCGTGCTGCTTGATCAGGAGTTCCTGGGGATCCTCTTTTGGCACCTCAGAGGGCATGAAGAGTCCCCTTAGCTCTATTCTGTTGTCCTTCAACCAGCGGCGGTAGGGCTTTTGGCGAGATATTTTGGCCTTTATCTCGTTGTCCGGAATTATTCTGTGCTGTTTCAGGTCTACCAGCAGCATCTTGCCGGGTTGCAGCCTCCCTTTGCGCAGCACTCTCTCTGGGGGGATCTCGAGCACCCCTGCCTCTGATGCCATGATCACCAGCCCGTCTCTCGTCACCGTGTAGCGGGCAGGGCGAAGCCCGTTTCTGTCCAGGTTGGCTCCTATGTACCTGCCGTCCGTGAAGGCCAGGGCTGCTGGTCCGTCCCAGGGCTCCATGAAAGCAGAGTGGTACTCGTAGAATGCCCTCTTGTCGCGGCTCATGTGGAACCTCTTACCCCATGCCTCTGGGATCATCATCATCACTGCGTGGGGGAGACTTCTGCCTCCAAGCACCAGCAGCTCGAGCATGTTGTCAACGATGGCAGAGTCGCTGCCCTCTTCGTTGATGATGTGCTTAATCTTTTCGATGTCGTCGCCGAATAGGGGAGACTCCAGTATGGCCTCCCGTGCCCTCATGCGATTGATGTTTCCCCGCAAGGTGTTGATCTCGCCGTTGTGGGCGAGAAACCTGAAGGGCTGGGCGAGGCTCCAAGTGGGCAGGGTGTTGGTGCTATAGCGTTGGTGTACCAACGCGTAGGAGCACCGGAAGTTCTCCTGGGCAAGGTCGGGGAAGAAGGTTAGTAGCTGTGTGCCCGTTAGCATGCCCTTGTAGAGGACCTTCTTGCTCGACATGCTGGCCACGTAGAACTGACTGAAGTCGCTGTCGCTCCAACTATCCACCTCTTTCTCTACCAGCCGCCTGATCACATAGAGCTTTCTCTCGAAGTGGTCTCTGCTTACTGCCCCTCTACCTATGAAGACCTGCCGTATGTCTGGCTGGCTCATCTTTGAGAGTACCCCCAACTTGCTGTTGTCCACGGGCACTCTTCTCCACCCCAAAACCTCGCAACCCTCGCCTTCTACGGTCTTCTCAATGGCGTTTATGCACCTCTCTGCCAGGGGAGCCACCGACGGGAGAAATATCATTCCAACGCCGTACTCTCCAGCCTCGGGAAGGGCAAAGCCCTTCTCCCTGGCAATCTCGCTGAAGAAGTCGTGGGGCATCTCCAGAAGGAGTCCC
>CAZMTB010000140.1:0-7421 GCA_964569095.1 uncultured Aquificales bacterium | reverse complement strand
AGGGATAGGCCTGCCCGTTTTCCAACAGTATCTCCGCCTGCTCCCTGTATCTAACAAGTCTGTGGGACTGCCTTAAAACATCTCCGTCCCACTCCAGCCCAAGCCAACGCAGGTCTTTCAAGATGAGGGCAGCATACCCCTCAGACGACCTCTCCAGGTCTGTATCCTCCAGTCGCAGCAGGAACCTTCCACCGTGCCTGCGGGCAAAGAGAAAGTTCACCAGGGCGGTTCTCACGTTTCCCAGGTGCAATCTGCCCGTGGGGCTGGGGGCAAAACGGGTCACAACCTGCTTGCCCATGCCCCCCTCACCTCCTTATGAGCAAGATGCTTCCAATCTCCACATCCAGAAGCTCCGCAATCACTGGACACTTGGCCCTGAGCAAGAAGTAGATGGGCCTGCCTGCGTCGTCCAGAGTTTCGAAGTTTCCCTGGCCCTTGCTCACAACCAGGTCCACTGTCTCAAAGAGGTGCAGAAACTCTGGGGTCACCATGGAGAGGGGAGTTCCCGGGGCGGGAGAACCGCTGGTTATCAAGTTGGCCACCCGCTCTATGCCAAAGAAGCGGGCATCTTCCAGTGTGGCATCGTTGATTATGGGAGAGCTTCGCACCGCCACCGTCACCTCTTTACCCAAAGAGACCAGTTGCTCAATCAAGAGGCCATCAAAGCCTATCTCCCCCGCGTTGTCTGCAAGGTAGAGAACGGTTGATGCACCCTTCACATCCTCTTTGAAGAGCTGGTAGTGGTCTATGGCAAGGGTAAGGTCTGCAATGGCCTTGGCATCCTCTATCTCGAACTGGTGACTTACCCCAAAGTCTATGATGTTGCCCACGATGGCAGCCTTCACCGCCAGGAAGAGGGGATCCTCTGCGTCGTTCAATGACTCCCTAAGGGAGCGGATCATCTTCGAGGCCACCTTGTTGCTCTCCGCCTTCTTCTCGCGAAAGGGATCCTCTACCCCCGTGGCTTTGGAAAGGTAACGGTACACCCTTGAGGAGACCTCCGGGGGTGACCACTCCTCTGGACACTCCAGTATGGTGGACATCACACCCCTCAGTATGCTGCAACGCCTATCCGTCTCCACCTTCATCATACTTAGCGTGTTCACAACCTGTTGCAAAAAGCAGGGATAACACTCTACGCGGGTCTTCAATGCGTCACCTCCCTATTCTCTGGAGAGAGAACCTACCACAAAGGCTACTTAGAAAAAATCCCCGCCCAGAAGTTGACAGCCTCACCATGTAATAGTATCAAGCTCCACCATGATGAGGGATATTACCGAGAAGCTGACCAGTGGCCCCAAGGGCGAAAAGGGTGCAACCTTTTCGTTTTATTGGTGGTATTACTTTAGGAGGCGCCTGCCCAACGGGCGCTCCTGAAGCCGGTGTAACCAATCAGGGGCCATGGGCAGGCGACGCTGTCCATGGCCCCTTCAACTTTGTAGCCCGCCGTGGACAGACCAGAAAGGCCTCCCCAGGTCCCCAAAAGCATGGAACAGAAGGAGGACGGTGATGATCGGAAAGACCATCAGGATGGAAAGGATCATGAACAGGGACACGGGCAACACAGTGATCGTTCCCATGGATCACGGTGTGAGCGTTGGACCCATAAAGGGCCTGTGCAACGTGAAAGAGATGGTCGACAAGGTGGCTGAGGGGGGGGCCAATGCCATCATTCTCCACAAGGGATTGGTGGCCCCTGGTCACCGTAGGAAGGGGAGAGACGTGGGTCTAATCATACACCTATCCGCCGGCACCTCCCTCGCTCCTGATCCCAACGCGAAGATGCTGGTCTGCTCGGTTCAAGAGGCGATAAAGATGGGAGCAGATGCGGTATCCCTGCACGTGAACATCGGAGCAGAAGACGAGAAAACCATGCTGAGAGACTTTGGAGAGACCACCAAGAAGGCAAAGGAGTGGGGTATGCCCCTTCTGGCAATGGTGTACGCCAGGGGACCCAAAATAAGGAATCAGTACGAGCCCTGCGTGGTGGAGCATGCCGCCCGGCTGGGGGCAGAGATAGGGGCCGACATCGTCAAGGTGGCCTACACGGGTACTCCAGAGACCTTTGCCCGTGTGGTAGAGGGATGCCCCATCCCCGTGGTGATCGCCGGTGGCGAGAAGATGGAGACCGACGAGGACGTGCTACAAATGGTGAAAGGAGCCATGGAGGCAGGAGGCAAGGGGGTATCCATTGGCCGAAACGTCTTCCAGCACCCCCATCCCGACAAGATGGTACGGGCCATCTCCATGATCGTTCACGAAGGTGCCTCCGTTGCAGAGGCCATGGAGGTACTGAAATGAAAAAGGTGTGGGTAAGGGCGATACCCTACGACAAGTCGGTGGTGACCACCGCATTGGAAGGCGGGGTCCATGCGGTGTGGGTAGAGAAGGGAATGGCACCCAAGGTGAAAGAGCTGGGGCTTGTAGAAGTGGCAGGTGAAGACGGGGACTTGAAACCCGGCAAGCACTTCGAGGTGGTCAAGATAGCCTCGAAAGAAGACGAGGAGTACGCATTGAAGGTTTCCAGGGAGAAGATTGCCATAGTGGAGGCCGAAGACTGGAAGGTGATTCCCCTGGAAAACCTGGTGGCACAATCTGACAGCATCTGGACGGTGGTGAGAGACGAGGACGAGCTAACAATGGCCCTTGGCGTGCTGGAGAAAGGGGTGGCAGGGGTGGTCATCGATCAGCAAGACCCCGCCAAGGTGAAGAGGATGATCCAGCAGGTGGTGAATCAGGAAGAGAAGATAGAGCTGGAAGTGGCAGAGATAGTTAAGGTGACCCCCTTGGGCATGGGAGACAGGGTGTGCGTGGACACCTGCACCATGATGGGAGTGGGAGAAGGAATGCTGGTGGGAAACAGCTCGTCTGGAATGTTTCTGGTTCACGCAGAGAGCATTGAGAATCCCTACGTTTCCCCTCGCCCTTTCAGGGTGAACGCCGGGGCCGTGCACATGTACACCCTGCTTCCCTCGGGAAAGACCACCTACCTCTCAGAGCTCAAGGCAGGTGATTCGGTGCTCATAACCAGGCACGACGGCAGCGCCACAACCGCCATCGTGGGAAGAATAAAGCAGGAGCGCCGCCCAATGATCCTGGTGGAGGCAAGGGCGGGAGAGAGAGGGATATCTGCCGTGCTTCAGAACGCAGAGACGATACGCCTAACCACTCCTGGAGGGGAACCGGTCTCGGTGGTTAAACTGCAACCCGGAACAGAGGTGCTCGTAAGAACCGAGGAAGGGGGAAGACACTTCGGAGTGGCAATAAAGGAGACAATTAAAGAGAGGTAACGCGGTCAAGAAAAGAGGGTAAGGAACTTATCGTAACCCTCTCTCTCCAAGTCCTCAAGGGGAATGAATCTCAAGGCGGCTGAGTTTATGCAGTAGCGGAGATAGGTGGGTGGAGGACCGTCGCTGAAGAGGTGACCAAGGTGGGAATCCGCCTGGCGGCTACGGACCTCAATCCTGAAGATGCCCAGACTGTAATCCTCCACCTCTACCACGTTCTCAGGAACCAGGGGCTGAGTGAAGCTGGGCCATCCGGTACCAGAATTGAACTTGTGAAGTGAAGCGAAGAGGGGCTCTCCAGAAACCACGTCAACGTAGATCCCCGGCTCCTTGTGATCCCAATAGCGATTCTGAAAGGGAGGCTCAGTGTGGTTCTCCTGGGTAACGGCGTAGGCGAGAGGAGAGAGCATCTTCCGGAGTTCTTCAGGAGAGGGCTTCTCGAAACGGTCCATCATAACCCAACATGGTGCCGAAGGCGGGATTCGAACCCGCACGGCCTGGTACAGCCACTGGATCCTGAGTCCAGCGCGTCTCCCATTTCCGCCACTTCGGCAAACCCTCTCGTCAAGGCAGAGGCCTTAATAGATACCCCTGCTCACCCTGTCAATAGCCCAATCTACCTCCCACGGGTCATCACAACCGTGAGATTGAAGAGAATCCTGGCAGAGGCATCGAGGGTGGTGGTTAGGCTGTAAGCCTCCCGGAGATCTTTACCCCAAACGAAGCTGCCATGCCCCTTCACCATCACCGCAGAGGTGTCGTGGGCGATTTCGCCTATCTTGTAGGCAACCTCCTGTGACGCCACGACGCTTTGCGCCGAAACCACCGGAACCTTGCCAAGAAGCAGAAGCCCCTCTGCATCAACGGTGTCAATGTGATCCACCAAAAAGGAGAGGGCAACTGCAAAAGAGGGATGGGCATGCACCACCGCCTGGGCTCCAGAGTTCTTGTAGATGGCCCGATGAACCATCCACTCCCGGGAAGGAGCGGTTCCCTCCAAGGGACCATCATCCAGCGGAACAGTAACAAGATCGTCCTCTTTGAGGTCTCCCAGAAAGGACTCGGTTCGGGTGATAATCATCTTGTCGCCGTCTCGAATGCTCAGGTTACCCCCCTGGGCGGTGATGAGCCCGCGCGCCTCCAGCCTTTCTCCAACCCACAAAAAGTCTTTGTACACGGCTACTCCCAAACAAACCGCCACCAGGCACCCCCACGGCACACGATCTTGCCTGCTACCGTTGCTCCCTTCCGGGCCTGGCGGGGTTCACAGGGGACCGTTGCGTGGGACCCGGCGGCGGAAATTCTCAAACAATTCTGGATCATGGCGGAGAGGGAGGGATTCGAACCCTCGGTGCGCTTTTTAGGCGCACACACGATTTCCAGTCGTGCCCCTTCGGCCAGCTCGGGCACCTCTCCCCGTTCAACGGGGGGAGAATGTAGTCGTGGGGAGACATTCTGTCAACCGGAGGGGAAAGAAAGGCAGGAAGTATCAGGCGACCTAATCCCCCGCCAAGCACACCACCGGGGTTTATGAATAACGCGGACAAAGCAGGGGCACACAGAAAGGGGGTTCAAGTGTTCCCCAGAAGATAAAACAGGAGAAACTCGCGTGTACCTGAGCTTTTTCTATCCTAAGATGCTCCTGGGGAGAAGGGCCTATTGCCTCCGTAACTGCCAAGCTCAAATCTCACCCTTCAAAACCCTTTTAATCACAGTCGCTATGTTGGTTGCACCATCTCCCAGGGAAGCAGCCCCTTCAGACAACGCAAAGGAGTAGAATCTCTCAATCTCACTGGACTCCTCCGCTCCGCGAGGCACGATGATGGGCATGGTCTCAAGATACAACGCCTCGTAGCAGGAGACCCCCAGGTTCAACACGGCCAAGGAGCTCTCAGCAAGTCTCTCAACAAAGCCACTGTCAAACGCCTCTACAACCTCACCATGGGGCCATAGGGCCTTTGCATGCTCCTTGAACCTATCATCAACCCTTATCAAGGTTCCTTCTTTCTTGGATAACCTTCTTCTTATCCCCTTAACTTCTCTCCTTATCACGACAAACTCTGGTCCATGCACCAGATTGGAAAACTCTTCGCCTGAATAATGGGCAGTGGGCATAATAATCTTGTCTGCCAGCTCTGCACCACCCTTGACATTATCTATGAATACCACCTTTCTACCAGAAGTTTTTAGTTTCTCTATGATACTCCTCTCCACAAGCACATCCTTATTCAGGTCAAAGATAAATACATCGTATAGAGTAGATAATTCGACAACATTCTCTATATTCTCAATGAGATCACACTTGAAATATCTCTCTTCAACAATGCTTCTTGCCTCGCTGTCCAATACAGAGAAATCCACACCTATACCAATGTCAACCAGCTCAAGCGCAACATCAATGGCCCTGATCAAATTACCATATCCAAAACCGCTAACCGCAGAAACGATCATTAACACCTTGTAGGTTTTCTCTTTTAATTCCTTTTGATGGACCCGCCTATTTATCTCCATGAGTTGCGGATTAGACTTTAAAATGTCTATAACATTCTCTAAGTTGAACTCTCTCCCCTCAGACATCAACCCATCGTAAAGTGCATTCATGAAGATCAGATCATCTGGAGTGTCAACCGATATTCGGTGATCTACCTCGTAATAGACGGGGTCGTCCACTATCTCCGCCGTTTTAAGGTGAGAGAACTTATCACTATACACCTCTATCACCGGAAACTGGTGTTCTCTAAGCTCAGGCGTATCAGAGTACCTGTCGGCAAGCTCCCAGACCCATCTCCTATCAACGTTAAAACCCTCGTGAATCGGCTCTTTACCCCCCGCAGGGCCTACCAAAACCCTGCCGACGTCAGGATGCTCTTTGAGGTACCTGATAAGTTTCTCTATGCTACTGGTAGAAAGCAGGGGACAGTCTCCGCTGGCGAGAACGCAAATATCCGCTCCATATATCTTCGCCGCAGTGGTCAACCTGCCAACCACGTCGTTGACGTCACCTGGATGCAGGTAGAGCTCGACTCCCTCGCGATCACAAAACCCTTCAAGCTCTTTGCTATCCGGTTCGTCAGGGGAACACACCACTATGGAGTCCAGCTCCTTGGAGTCTTTCAAGCGCTTTATCACCCACCATAGAAGGGGCTTATCCCCTATGAGTCGCAGGTGCTTTCTGGGAAGCCTGGTAGAGGTCAATCTAACGGGAACAAAGGCAATGGTCTTCACGAAATCCCTCCAACTCCCTGCCCCTCAATGGAGAAGAGAACCCTCCCATCCCACATGGAATCTCCCGTAGTCTCCATTTGGGTATCATCCATCTCTCTGGCTGAAAGCGTCAACCTGCAGAAGTACGAATCCCCTACCTCGCGATAAGAGAGCAGGCCTATAAGGGCAGCCACCCTTTTATCAACAAGCACCCTAACGCATGACTCTCCATCCCCAAGCTCAACCACACCCTCGGTGATACCGATCCCATGGGAGGCCGAAACCAAGAAAGATACGGGATCTCCATGGCTGAAACTGGTACCCGAAAGGGGAAATGTCTCTGCCTCAAAGCCGCCATTGTGGGTGCGGTAATAAAGGGAAGACCTGTTAAAGGCCTCTGGATTCAAAGTGACATGGCCCAGCCTGAGGGCACCAAGAGGAATCTTCTCCCACTCCATCCAATACTCAAGTTCAACCTTTGGAAGATTACAGAAGACCCGTATTTTTTTATGGAGTGGTCCCAAAGGAGTTGACACCCTGCCCTTCACGTCAATCCACGAATCTCCACTTGCAACACTCGGATCCACAGGTTCCAAGTCCGTCACCTTGGGTCTTCCAGGAGACTCCATAACCACGTGTCCAGTGTAGTAGTCAGCACCAAGAGATATGTCGTCGTAGTAGCCATGGGGAAGCGTACCGACCATGGGAAAATCAGACACCCCTTTAAACCATAACGCATCAATGGCCAATCCACGCCTACAATTCAGCCGCACTCTAACCGAATCCGTCTCAACAACCATACAACGCCCGTTCCTGCTGGTAGTGACCAAATCGCTAGGAGAAGAACAGCCTTCACATCGAAAATCATGTGCAAATCCAACCGCGCCAACCGTGCTTTTCACAACCCCATGAAGATGCTTGATATACGCC
>CAZMTB010000139.1:0-1907 GCA_964569095.1 uncultured Aquificales bacterium | reverse complement strand
CACCTCTCTCAGCAGGGGATCATCATCCACCATGGCCCTGTTTATGGACCTGGCACCCCGGCTTCCACCCATGACCAGCAGGTTGAACCTCCCCGGCGGCAGAGAGAAGGAGGGAGTTCCCGTGGTCACCAGCAGGCTCTTTCTCACGGGATTACCCACCACCATGGCCCTCTCCCGGTGCCGGCCAAGATCCTCCACGGTGGCAGGGTAACTCAAGAACACCGCCTTGCTCCACCTCGCCAGTATCTTGTTACTCCAGCCCATCACGCTGTTCTGCTCCTGGACCACCAGAGGAAGCCCCAGCCACGCCGCCGCCAAACCCACGGGCAACGAGGCGTACCCCCCCACCCCGATCACCAGGTGGGGAGAGAGCACTCTCAGAAGACGCCGGCTCTCCACCACCCCCACCGCTGCCTTGGCAAGGGCACTTATCCGCCTCAATCCCCTTCCCCTGAACCCCTCCGCGGTTATGGGATGAAAATGGTAGCCCAGCCTTGGAACCACCGTCGCCTCGATACCCCTCTCCGTACCGACGAAGTGGGCCTCCACAGGTCCCACCTCTTCCATGGCCTCAACCATGGCTACCCCGGGAAAGAGATGCCCTCCCGTACCACCACCGGCAATGACCACGCGAAAGGGAACACCCGCTTCTGAGCCCAAATAACACCCCCTTCTTGGCAAACGATTACAACCCTGCGTCTGCCCAAGGCCTTACGGGGGAAGAATACACCACGAGAGGCAGAGTCTCAAACGACAAACACCCAACAAAAAAGGCGGCCCCTTTGAGCCGCCTTCACTACGCGCCTTATACGCTCTCCCCCCTCTTTGAAATAATCTCTGGTCTCTCACCAGGAAACGAAGGTGATGGGAAGAGCACCTTCTAAGGTGTTCATGTTCCCTTGCTTTCACTTTCCTTTTCTCGATACTCCCGTATTGCCTCCCTGATTATTGCTCTGCTCTTCTCGCTAAGAGCCTCTTTCCGCCGTGGTCGTGGCAATATCCTTTTGAAATCTCGCTCAAGTGCCTTCCTTCTTCTAAGACGTTCTTCCTCTTCCTCCACATTTCTATCTGCTCTGTCTGCTTCGGCCTTCAATCCCTCCTCGCAATCACATTCAGGTTTAGAGAGGTAGTAAGACGGCCTCCTTCTCTCCCTCATCATCTGCCTCAATCGTTCCTCTCTTCGCCGTCGATCACACTCCATTACACCGAACATCACCCCTGCAAAAAAGTCTAACATCATCTCCCTCCTTTCACACTCTCCCCCTATCTACCAAGATATGCCTCTCTAGACACATGTCAAGCAAGCAAACTACCATCAACTTAATGTAACGGACAGGCGCCAGCATATTCTCTAAGCAAACCACCAACACTCCCAGGGTAATCCTCTTAACCTCCTGCTCTCCTATGACAGAATACGCCACGGAAGGTCGGCTTCCTTACACCCCCTCCAAAAAGAAAAGAAGAAAGGCGGCCCCTTTGAGCCGCCTTCACTTCACTCCTTACGCTTCACGCCTTACGCTTCAAGGTCTCACGCTTATACAGAGAGAATAAAATCTCCCAAAAAGCTAAAGACTACGCACGATCAGCCCCCACCGCCCTAAGCAACTCTCCCTGGGAGACCGTGGCAGTGCCCAGCTTCATCACCACTATCCCCCCCGCGGAGGTGGAGAGCCGTGGCGCAGGGGAAAAGTCGGCCCCCGTGGCCAACGCCAGGGTGAGGGTGGCAATCACCGTGTCCCCTGCCCCCGTAACGTCTGCCACCTCGTCGCTTCCGTAGATGGGAATGTGAAGGGTGGGCTGGCCCGGCACGAAGAGGGCCATTCCCCTCTGGCCCCTGGTGAGCAGCAACGCCCTATTCCGGGTAAGCTCCAGAAGCCTTCTGCCACTCTCCTCGAGGTTATCCTCGG
>CAZMTB010000138.1:0-5313 GCA_964569095.1 uncultured Aquificales bacterium | reverse complement strand
GTCCCAGAATGTCGTAGGAGCCTCCCCACACCTTGGGACCGTATCCGAATCCGCCGCCCCAGACGTAGATGAAGCGGGGATTCATCTCCTGCAGGTACCTGTAGCTCTGTTTCCACTTGTCAAAGGTACCGGGCCTGTAACACTCGGTGAGTCCGTCGGACATCCTCACCAGGGAGTAGAAGGCCTCCTTTATCTCCTCGCGGTGATAGTCCATGGAGATGTAGTACTCGTTGACGTTGGCGTTGAAGCACGCCACGCCGGTTCCCGTCATGGGCCTCTCGTCGTGGAGAGGATAGACGTAACACTCGTTGAAGGGGGACGTGTGACGCATGGGGTCTCCCATACGGGGCATCTCCACCTTTATCACCTCTGCCCCCAGCTCTGCGATGTTGGTGACGGAGTGGGGAGTGAAGATGTACATGGTGGTGCTGAGCCACCTGATTCCCTTGAGGGCCGTGGGTTTGACGAACTCGTTGCCTACGTCAAACACCTTACGGCAATACTCCTCAAAGGGAATCTTCATCTCATCCATTTCCTCCTGGCTCTGGGGCCCCGGCTGATCCTCAATGGGTATTCTCTCAAACTTCTTCATCACACTACCCCCTTGTCCTCGAGTTCTCTCATCTTCCACTGGTCAATCCCAAGGTACTTCATGTAGATCTCGTAGTTGTCCTTCCCTATTGGTCTTCCCATCCACTTCACCCTTGCAGGGGTCTGAAGCTGGAAGCCGTCGGGAGGATAGGCGTACAGGAGGGTACCGTAGTGCTCGTCATCGATGGTGTCCACCCAAGGACGATACTTGAAGTGGGGGAACTCGGCCACTTCGTCGATGAAGAGCAACGGACCAGCGGCGATCTCGTACTCCATGAGCTTGTCCTCTGCCTCCTTGCGGCAGATTCCCCTGAGCCACCTGGCGGTGAGGGTGTAGGTCTTTGTGAGGGCCTGGAGGGCGTTCCTGGCACCCACCTCCTTGAGGAGGGGATCCTCGCCGATGAGACGGCCAAACTCGGGGTAGTCACGCTCTATACACATGCCGATACGGTACCAGAGACGGTCGGTCTGACCACCGATCATCATGTAACCGTCACGGCAGGGGTTCCAGGCGTACTGGTTCAGGTTGGGATCCCAAGAACCGGTTCTCCCTTTGATACTGGCGTTGAATCCGTACCAAGTGAGGTCAAAGTCCAGGATGTCCAGCAGGGCCTCGGCAGAGGTCACCTCTATGAACTGGCCCTCTCCAGAGAACTCGTCACGCCAGTACCAGGCAGCCAAGATGCTCACTGCCACCTGCTCTCCGGCGGTGTAGTCGGCAAACCACGGACCAGACCTGGTGGGATTACCACCCCTCTCCCTGTCCAGAAGGTCAGGCGGGAATCCCGTGTTGTGGACCCAGGAGCAGGCCACCATGCCAAAGGGATCTAGCATGGGCTGACCAAACTTGGAGACCTCGTCCTTCATGGAACCCCACTGGCCCACCTCTCCCGTCCAAGCGTAGACCAATTTGGGGTTTATCTTCTCGAGGTACCTGTAGCTGAGGCCCCTCTCGTCCATGTAGCCAGGGGGATAGTACTCGATGATGGCGTCCACGGTGGCCGCCAATCCCTTGAACATCTCCTGGCCCTCCTCGGTGTCGAGGTCCAGGGTGACGCAGTACTTGTTGCGGCACTCGTGGATGAACTCGAGACCGCAGGGCTCACCCTTGTAGGCATCCTTAAGCATGTACTCCTCACGCCCAAAGGGAGTGAGCTTCCTCAGGGGATCTCCCCCGGGTGGCTCTATCTTGATAACCTCTGCTCCCAGCTCCGCCAGGAGAGAGGCGGCAAAGGGCCCGCTAAGCTTCCAGGTACCAACCTCCAAAACCCTATACCCCTGTAGCGCCTCGGGCTTGAGGAAGTTGTACTCCATACGCAGGTTGTCCTCACACCACTTCCCGAACTCCTGAGCCTTTCTGGCGGCATACTGCTGCTCCATCACCTCGTCGGGGCTGGGAGGAGGAGTGACGGGCCAGGGCCTCACCTCGGGGCTGTTGATCTCGAGGGTATCGGCTCTGCTGTTGATCTCAATCTCGATAACTTCCTGCTGCTTGCGAGGCGCATGCCTAGCTTTCGCTCGCTCTGGGAGTGTGATCTTCAACTCTTCTGCCATAATTTAAACCTCCCACTCAAATATCGTCTCTACCATTTCCCAAACAAACTTTTCCAGCACCTTACTTCCCAAAAGACCTGGGGAACACCCCAACACATCCCTCTACTCTGCTCTCATCTATCACCTCCTCTCCCTCTGCATATCATCAATCAGACGTCCTACCTCCCCTCGCCTATTCATCATACCTTTCCACCCTCTCCGAGACCCTTAGTAAAACACAGGTGCCACTCCTGTCAACAGGAAAAAATCAAATAAAGTTATTCTTTTTTGCCTCGCGATGTTCACCCTTAATTATCACATGGATACATATCAAAACGCCGTGGTATTGAAGGGGATCAGCTTCCAATCTCACTCAAAAAGCAAAGGTTTTTCAATCAATCCCAACTGGGCAACGACCCACATGGCCAAAACCCATTTTCATTTCGGATCAAACCCCTTGCATTACAGGGGGAAAGGACTAAACTGCCAACCCACAACATTGGCACAGGGAGGAGAATTTGTGAATCAAAACTTCAATAAAACCAAAAAGAAGGTGAAAGAGAAGGCATTTTGTTACTATCAACTTAACGAGCTCTGCAAGGAAGAGTCATGGCGTATGTTCCGGATAATAGGGGACTTCGTGGAGGGCTTCGACGCAATTCCCCCCTTACTACCCTCGGTAACCATATTCGGCTCTGCAAGGGTGAAAGAGGATAGTCCCATCTACCAAACCACCCTAAAGATGGCCTCCCTGCTCGCCCAAAGGGGATTCACGGTGATTACGGGCGGGGGACCAGGGGTGATGGAAGCAGCGTGCAGGGGAGCCTCAGAGAACGGTGGAATCTCCATAGGACTAAACATAGAGCTTCCCCACGAGCAGAGACCAAATCCCTACTCCACTCTCACCCTAAACTTTCACTACTTCTTCGTGCGGAAGGTTATGCTGGTGAAGTACGCCACGGCATTCGTCTTGATGCCAGGAGGGTTTGGAACCTTCGACGAGCTGTTTGAGACTCTCACTCTCATCCAGACCAAGAAGATAAGGAGGTTCCCCGTGATACTCTTCGGAAGCGACTACTGGGGAGGGCTGGTAGAATGGCTGAAGAAGAACACCGAGGCAAGGGGCTTCGTAAGCCACGGGGACATGGAGCTCTTCAAGGTGATGGACTCCGTGGAAGAGGCAGTGGAGTTCATAGACGGATGGCGCAAAGCCGAGGAGGACGCCGATCTGGAAGAAGAGGACCAGTTGCCATAAATACAAGAGAGAACCCGTTCTATTTTCCCCAAAACGGCTTGAAACGGCAGATAGAAAGGTTTAAGAGAGAGGTGGGAAAGGGGCAACTTCCGGTAAAAGGAGGGTTGCCATGACGGGAGTGACTGCAGTGGCCATTGGGATAAGCGCCATGAAGACGGCGCTTCTATTGGCCGGACCGGTATTGGTATTCTCTCTTGTGATAGGACTAATAATCAGCATTCTACAGGCAGCAACCCAGATCCAGGAGATGACCCTCACCTTTGTGCCCAAAATATTCGCTGCGGTGCTCGCAGTGGTCATATTCGGGCCATGGATGCTCCGACTCATGGTTAGCTACACCACCCAGCTCATATCCAACATACCCCTCTACGTCAGGTAAGGAGACACCTCTTGGCCTTTCATCCTCCCGTCTTCGATCTCACCACCGTTTACTGGTTCTCGGTGCTCTTTCTCAGGGCGGCTTCCTTCATCTTCACGGCCCCCATCATCGGCAGCAGGAATGTGCCGGTCATGGTTAAGGCAGGCCTATCCCTGGCGGTTGCCATAGTGGTGTATCCGGTCATTCCCCACCACCAGCTGGGGCAAGTGCCACCCAACCTTCCCGTCTTTGCCCTGGTGGTGATCCGAGAGGTTATCATAGGAATGGCCATAGGGTACGGGGCAAGGCTGGTCTTTGACGGAGTACAGTTCGGCGCCCAATACGTGGCCTTCATGATGGGACTGGGAATAGCCAACGTCTTGGATCCCCAGTCCGAGGCCCAGATCCCCATCATCGCCCAGATGGAAGGCGTGATAGCCTTCATTCTCTTCCTCTCAATAGGGGGGCACCTGTGGTTCATCTCTGCATTTCACGACAGCTACTCCATCCTACCCACTGGAGGATTTCAGCTCGTCTCTGGAACCTGGGTACTCTACATAACCAAGATGGTGGGCAGGCTATTCGTGATCGCCATGAAGGTGAATGCTCCAATCTGGGCAGCGCTTCTGTTCACCCAGGTCTGCATGGGCATAATGGCCCGAATGATACCCCAGATAAACATCTTCATCGTAGGCTTTCCCCTACAGATAGCGGTGGGGTTCTTCGTGCTTGCTTTCTCCCTCAACGTACTCGCCACCGTACTCGAGAGGTACTTCTACCAGCTCTACAAGGAGATATTCCTCATGATGCGATTGATGGCAGGATAGGATAGATGCCAGAGAGAGACGACCAGGAACGGACAGAGGATCCAACTCCAAAGCGGCGGCAAGAGGCCAGGGAGAAGGGACAGATACCCAAAAGCCGAGAGGTGGCCTCCGTGGCCATTCTCTTCGCAAGCTGCATCTACTTCCTCTTTCTCTACAAGTACACCTACAGGCACATGGGAGAGACAATAATCCACTTCTTCAGGCTTATCCCCAATGTGAAAGATATGAACATCTATGCCTTCACCCACGCCCTATCCACGGGAATGAAAGAGTTAGGCCTTATACTCGTTCCCTTCTTCCTGATGACGGTGGTGGTCTCACTGGTGGCAAACATAGGACAGGTGGGATTCATACTCACAGGGGAACCCCTCATCCCCAAACTGGAGAAGCTAAACCCCATCTCTGGAATGAAGAACCTATTCTCCAAGAACGCCATGGTGGAACTGGTGAAAGGGATTCTGAAGATAGTGATAATAGGCTTCGTTGCCTACAAGGTCTTAAAAGGAGACTTCGCCAAGATATTTGCCTTGGGGCTTCTCCCCGTGTCTGGCCTTGCAGGATTCATCCTGTGGGCCGCCTTTAAGGTCACCATGAAGATAGTGATGGTCTTCGTGATTCTCGCCATCCTGGATTACGGCTACCAGAAGTGGGAGAACGAGCAGCAGCTGAAGATGAGCATCCAAGAGGTGAAAGAGGAACTGAAGCAGATGGAGGGAGATCCCCAGGTGAGGGCTAGGATAAAGCAACTA
>CAZMTB010000137.1:0-15691 GCA_964569095.1 uncultured Aquificales bacterium | reverse complement strand
CAAGGTGTACATAGCCCTTGACGATGGCAGTGGGCCCCAGGGAGGGGAGTACACGCCCAAGAAGGGATACGGTCCCGGAGAGTTGATACTGGTACCTGACCAGGGGATTGCCGGTATCTACTTCGTGTTGAGCCAGAATGCGTGGAACGCCCTGAGCAAGTACCAGGTCGTCTGGAAGGTGACGGCGGTGGACAGCTCAGGCCATCCCATGGGAGATACGGGAGAGGTGAGATTCGGCCTCAATCCCCCTCCGTGAGGCGTAAGGAGGAAAGTGAAGGCGGCTCGAAAGGGCCGCCTTACGCTACTCGGGGATGAGGGGAATGATCTTGTCGTCGTTGTCAGATTCAGATCGAGAGGAGGGAGTACCTGAAGGTTTCTCAGGCGGTTTTGGGCGTCCCTTTCCCGGCGCGGTGGGGCGCTTCACCAATCCCACCAACTGGTTGTAAGAGTCCACCAGGGGCGGTGCCGGGGCAAGGTAGGTCAGTATTCCAAACTCGTTCATAACGAAGGTCTGCTCCAAAGGTGCCAAAGGACACCACTGCTTGAACTCCACCTTGGGCCCCCTCTCCACCACCTGGAGCACGTGGGAGAGGTAGAGGGTTGTTGGAGAGACGGTGTCCCTTTTAACCATGGCCATCACCCACTCGCCAGACACGAGCTTCACCAGAAAAGGACCCTCGTCTCTCCTGCTCATTGGTTCACCGGCATTCCATCAAAGGATAACCCTCTCTTGAAACTCCCCGAATACCTCTCTCAGCGCACCGGCAATCTCTCCCAGCGTGGCGTAAACCCGCGCCGCCTCCAGGATGGGCACCATGAGGTTGTCACTGCCCTTCGCCGCCTCTTTCAGCCTATCCAGAGCACTGCGAACCGCCTGGTTGTCCCTGCGTTCCTTCAGGGCCTTCACCCTGGCACGCTGGGACTTCTCCACCGAGTCATCTATCTTCAAGATCTCGGCGGGTTCCTCCTCCTCTATCTCGAAGGCGTTAACGCCAACCACGATCTGCTCCTTCTTGTCCACCGCCAGCTGGTAGGCGTAGGAGGCGTCTTGAATCTCCTTCTGGATGTATCCCTCTTCAATGGCCCTAAGCACCCCACCCATCTCGTATATCTTGTTGATATACTCCTCGGCCCTCTCTGCAATCTCGTTGGTTAGGGCCTCGATGGCGTAAGAACCGGCAAAAGGATCTATGGTGTCGCACACTCCAGACTCGTAGGCGATGATCTGCTGGGTTCTCAGGGCGATTCTCGCAGACTTCACCGTGGGAAGGGCCAGGGCCTCGTCCAGCGAGTTGGTATGCAGCGACTGTGTACCCCCAAGCACCGCTGCCAGGGCCTGTATGGTGACCCTGATGATGTTGTTGTCGGGTTGCTGGGCCGTGAGGGTGCATCCGGCGGTCTGGGTATGGAAACGGAGCCTCTGGGATTTGTCGTTACCACCGAAGCGCTCTTTGATAAATTTGGCCCACAACCTGCGAGCCGCCCTGAACTTGGCTATCTCTTCCAGGAAGTTGTTGTGGCAGTTGAAGAAGAAGGAAAGGCGGGGGGCAAAATCGTCTATCTTCAGCCCGGCGTTGATGGCAGCCTCCACGTATGCGAGACCGTCTGCCAGGGTGAATGCCACCTCCTGCACGGCAGTGGAGCCCGCCTCCCTAATGTGGTAACCGCTGATGGATATGGGGTTCCACTTGGGAACGTGGTCTTTGCAGAAGGCGAATATGTCGGTGATTATCCTCATGGAAGGCTCAGGGGGGAAGATGTAGGTGCCACTGGCAACGTACTCCTTCAGGATGTCGTTCTGTATGGTGCCCCTGAGCTTCTGGGAGGCCACTCCCTGCTTCTCGGCAACGGCGATGTAGTAGGCAAGCAGTATCGAGGCCGTGGCGTTGATGGTCATGGAGGTGGACACCTTGTCCAGGGGGATCTGGTCGAAGAGTATCTCCATGTCTTCCAGCGAGTCTATGGCCACTCCAACCTTACCAACCTCGCCCAGAGCCATGGGATGATCAGAGTCGTATCCCATCTGGGTAGGCAGGTCGAAGGCCACGGAGAGGCCGGTCTGCCCCTGCTCCAGAAGGTACCTGTACCTCTTGTTGGACTCCTCGGCAGTGGCAAAGCCGGCGTACTGGCGCATGGTCCAGAAACGCCCCCTGTACATGGTGGGCTGCACCCCTCTGGTGAAGGGGTAGGCACCTGGTAGTCCAAGCTCCCTCTGCTCGTCGAAGTCCGGTATGTCGGCAGGAGTGTAAACCCGCTTTATCTCTATGTTCGAGAAAGTCTTGAACTCCTTCTTCCGCTCCGGCGCCTTCTGGAGCATGGGCGCCAGAACCTTCTCCTCCCATTCCCCCCTTCTTGCCTCACTCTCACGGATGGCCTCGTCTCTGAAGAGTTTCACCTTTATTCACCTCTCTCTTTCGGGGTTTATTATTCAGACTCGGTCTCTATCACCACCAGAATAGCTCCGCTCTCCACTATGTCCCCCTCACTGACCTTCACGGACTTGACAACACCCTTGTCTGGAGCCTTGAACTCGTTCTCCATCTTCATGGCCTCCAGCACCACCACGGGATCACCCGCCTCAACGGTGTCACCCTCTTTCACGAAGACCTTCACCACCTTGCCAGGCATGGCGGTGCTGATCTCGCCCGAGGCGGCGCCGCCACCCTCACCGAGGATGGCCATCATCTTCTTGCGCATCTCGTCCATCACCTCAACGGCGAAGTACTCGTCTCCTATCAGCACCTCGTACTTGCCCTCTCCCTTGCCGTCCAGGTCCACCTCGTAGCTCTTGTTCTCATGGATCACCGAGAAGGAACAGCAGCCCTTTCTGCGCACGTCCAGGGTGAGGCTCTTCTCCCCGTCGATGGTGACGGAGAAGAGCCCTTCTTCCAACTGTTTCACCTCCACGGTGCGTTCTTTGCCGTCAACAGTGGCTATGTATGCCATTGCCAGCTCCTTTCTCACCCTCTCATCATTTGAAGCCGCCTGGTGTAGAGCTTCCACATGTTACACTCACCCGTAGCAGCAGGGGCACCCACCTTTGTACCAGAGGAGATCTCTTCTGCTACGGCCGCAACGGCCACCGCTATATCCTCGTGGCTCTTATCCCTCTCCTCGTCCAGCTTCTTGAAGATGTTGTCAATGAAGGTGGTATCAAACTCACCGGAGAGGAAGAGGGTGTTCTCCATCACCCTGCGATGGAAGGGCAGGGTGGTCTTAACCCCCTTAACCATGAACTCGTTCAGGGCACGCCTTGCTCTCTCCACTGCCTCTGGACGATCCTTACCCCACACGATGAGCTTGGCTATGATGGGGTCGTACTCCAGAGGCACCTCTGCACCCTCGAAGACGCCTATGTCCACCCTGACACCAGGACCTCCCGGCAGTCTAAGCCCCGTTATGGTTCCCGGAGAGGGCATGAAGTTGTTGTGGGGATCCTCGGCGTAGATACGGCACTCAATGGCAGCTCCCCTGGGTTTCACGTCCTCTTGGGAGATGGAGAGAGGCTCTCCAGCAGCAATCCTGATCATCTCCTTCACGATGTCTATCCCCGTCACCATCTCGGTCACCGGATGCTCCACCTGGAGCCTGGTGTTCACCTCGAGGAAGTAGAAGTTGTTGTTGGCGTCCATGAGAAACTCCACGGTGCCCGCGCTGTAGTAACCCGCAGCAGCTGCAACCTTTAGGGCAGTCTCTCCCATCTGACGCCTAAGCTCGGGGGTGAGCATCATTGCAGGGGTCTCCTCTATCACCTTCTGGTGCCGACGCTGGATGGAACATTCGCGCTCTCCAAGGTAGACCCCGTTGCCCTGCCTATCTACCAGGATCTGCATCTCTACGTGCCGGGGGTTCTCTATGTATTTCTCGAGGTAGAGGGAGTCGTCGGAGAAGGCTGAACCTGCCTCCGAACGGGCCATGCGCACGGCGCTCTCTATCTCGTCCTCGCTGTGAACCAGGCGCATACCCTTTCCACCACCTCCGGAGACCGCCTTGAGCATAACGGGAAAACCTATCTCTTTGGCCTTCGCCACGATCTCCTCGTCGGAGAGGGGCTCAAGGGTTCCCGGTATCAGCGGGGCACCTGCCTCCAGGGCGGTCTGTCGGGCAACGGTTTTGCTACCCATGGCCTCTATCGCCTGCCGTGGAGGACCAATGAAGACTATGCCCTCCTCCTCGCAGCGCTTGGCAAACTGGGAGTTCTCCGCCAGAAAACCGTAGCCCGGGTGTATTGCCTGGCACCCTGCCTTCTTGGCCACCTCTATTATCTTCTCTATGTTCAGGTAACTCTCGCTGGCCGGAGACGGCCCGATGTGGTAGGCCTCGTCGGCAAACCTCACGTGAAGGGAGTCGCGATCTATGTCTGAATAGACCGCCACCGCCCCAATGCCCATCTCGCGGCACGCCCTTATTATTCTCACCGCTATCTCGCTGCGGTTTGCTATGAGTATCTTCTTGAACAGAGCCATCTCTCCACCTCCCCTCACAGCGGAATGTTACCGTGTTTCTTGGGAGGATTGGTATCTCTCTTGTTCTTTAGGGACTCCAGGGCCTGGATCATCCTCTTGCGGAGGAACCTGGGCTCGATCACCTCGTCTATGTATCCCAGCTCCGCGGCACAATAGGGGTTTGAGAAGAGCTTGCGGTATTCGGCAACCAGCCTCTCCTTCTCCTTAACCGGGTCCTCGGCCTCGGCAAGCTGTTTCCTGAAGATGATACTGACGGCACCGTCTGGCCCCATCACAGCAATCTCTGCAGTGGGGAAGGCAAGGTTTATGTCTCCCCTAACGTTCTTGGAACCCAAAACGTCGAAGGCACCACCGTAGGCCTTTCTGGTAACCACCGTCACCTTGGGAACCGTGGCCTCGCAATAGGCGTAGAGGAGCTTGGCGCCGTGCTTGATTATTCCACCGTGCTCCTGGTCAACCCCGGGCAGGAACCCGGGAACGTCCTCGAAGGTGAGAATGGGAATGTTGAAGCAATCACAGAAACGCACGAAGCGTCCTCCCTTGATGGAGGCATTGATGTCGAGGCATCCTGCAAGAACCATGGGCTGGTTGGCAACTATGCCCACCACCTGCCCGTTCATGCGGGCAAAACCGGTGATGATATTCTGTCCAAAGTGGGGCTGCACCTCGAAGAAGTAGTGGTCGTCCACCACCGCCTTGATCAGCTCCTTCATGTCGTAGGGCTTGTTTGGATCGTCGGGAACCAGGTAGTTCAGGTCGTCGTCAACCCTTTCCGGATCGTCGTTGGTCTCTCTGTAGGGAGGATCCTCCATGTTGTTGCTGGGCAGGAAGCTCATGAGCTCCCTGATCATCAAGAGGCACTCCTCGTCGTTCTCAGAGGCGAAGTGCGCCACGCCGCTGGTGGTGTTGTGGGCCATGGCCCCTCCCAGAGACTCCTTGTCTATCACCTCGTGGGTGGTCTCCTTGATCACGTCTGGACCGGTGATGAACATGTAGCTGGTATTCTTCACCATGAAGATGAAGTCAGTCATCGCCGGCGAGTAGACGGCCCCTCCCGCGCAGGGACCCATGATGGCAGAGATCTGAGGCACCACCCCCGAGGCAAGAACGTTGCGCAGGAAGATGTCGGCGTACCCCGCAAGGCTGATGACGCCCTCTTGAATACGGGCACCGCCGGAGTCGTTTAGGCCAATAACCGGGGCACCGTTCCGCACGGCAAGGTCCATGATCTTGCAGATCTTCTTGGCAAACATCTCCGAGAGAGAGCCGCCAAAGGCAGTGAAGTCCTGCGAGAAGACGTAGACGAGCCTTCCGTCTATCTTTCCGTAGCCGGTGACCACCCCGTCACCGGGTATCTTCTGCTTTTCAATCCCAAAGTGGTTACACCTGTGCACCACGAATCTATCCATCTCCACGAAGGAGCCCTTGTCCAAAAGTATGTCTATTCTCTCCCTGGCGGTGAGCTTGCCCATCTGGTGTTGCTTGTCGATGCGATCCTGGCCACCACCGAGCATTGCCCTCTCGTTCCGTTCCCTCAGTTCCCGAAGTTTCTCTTCAATCCCCATTTCTACCTCCCTGAAAGCGTTTCGGTATCACTGTAACGCAGGCCCCATAATACACCCAATACCAAGGTGTCAATCGGCAACCCTGCGGTCATCATTTCCAGACAACAGACACCACAACTCCATCCACCAAGAGGTGGGCTCCCCTGGCCCTGGGCAACCCCTCCACCAAGGGAACCACCCAGAACTCTCCACCTGCACAAAAGGAGACCTCCACCTCGCAGAAGCCCACGAACCGCCCCGTCAGAGGATACTGGAGCTTGTAATAGGCCTCTTTGGCAGAGAAGACCGAGGCAACCCTCTTAACCAGGCTTTCTCCCTTCAGCCCCTCAAGCTCTCCCCTCTCGGCACAGGTCATCACCCTTCTTGCCAACCCTGGATCAACCCTCTCTACCCGCTCAATGTCCACCCCCACCGACTCACAACCCTCGGTCAACGCAACCAGGCACAAGCAGAGGTCTCCCGTGTGAGAGATGGAACCGGTAACCCCCCGGGGCCAAATAGGCTCCCCTCTCTCACCCCGGGGAAGAAAAGAGGGAGAAAACCCCAGTTTCTCCAAGGCCATAGAGGCGGCTATCCTGCCCGCCACAAACTCCCTCTTTCTCACCGAAGAAGAAACGGAAATCTCCCAAGGTTTTTCGAGAAGAGACGCGTCGTCCAGAAAGCGGCCTTGAGAACCAAATACGCAGGCACTACAAGGAACCACGCTCTCGAGAAAGGACTCTACCTCCGCGCCTGCACCACACGCCAAGGCGCCTGCTCTCTCCTCTTGCACGAAGGCCCCACGGTGGGACCTGGTAGCCACTGTCAAGATTCACCCTCTTCTGGTCTTTTTAGGCCATTCTACCCTAAAACCCCAGGCCGTGCAACGAGCCTTGTTAAAAGGGCAATCAAAAGATATAAGCGCCCCCTGAAACCACCAGACCATTTTCGATTAGGGAGGTTACCATGGAAGCCACCATATCAAAGCTCTTCTCCATAGCCAGCGACTTCGTTTGGGGACCACCCATGCTGGTGCTCTTGGTAGGAACCGGCATCTACCTCACCTTGAGGCTAAGGGGAATCCAGTTCAGGGGACTGCTTCACGCCCTCTACCTGGCCTTCATCGTCAGGAAGGAGGAGGGGGCCGAGGGTGACATCACCCACTTTCAGGCCCTGATGACCGCCATGGCCGCCACGGTAGGAACGGGCAACATCGCAGGGGTGGCAACAGCCATATTCTCGGGAGGACCTGGGGCCCTCTTCTGGATGTGGATGACCGGCCTGTTTGGCATGGCCACCAAGTACGCCGAGGCCATCCTGGCGGTGAAGTTCAGGGTTCAGGATAAGAAGGGTGAGATGTGCGGGGGACCCATGTACTACCTCTCCCTGGGTCTCAAGAAGCCCTGGCTGGGTACGATGTTTGCGGTATTCGCGGCGGTATCCGCCTTCGGCATCGGAAACATGGTGCAGTCCAACTCGGTGGCGGAGGCTGTAAGGGTCACCTTTCACGTGCCCAATTGGATAACCGGCGTGGTGCTGGCCGTTCTGACGGGACTGGTCATCCTGGGCGGCATACGGTCCATAGCAAGGGTCACCGAGTACCTGGTTCCCGTGATGATCGTAATCTACATGCTGAGCTCCATCGTGGTGATAATCCTTGAATGGCAACACGTGCCCCAGATTTTTCACCTGATACTTTCCAAGGCATTCACCCCTTCTGCCGCCATGGGGGGCTTCGCCGGCGCCACCGTGAAAGAGGCCATACGCTTTGGCGTTGCGAGAGGGGTCTTCTCAAACGAATCGGGACTGGGCTCCTCCCCAATCGCCGCAGCGGCGGCCCAGACAACCACCCCCGCATCGCAGGCACTGGTATCCATGACCCAAACCTTCATCGACACCATAATCGTCTGCTCCATGACCGGTTTCGTGATTCTACTCACTGGGGCTTTGAAGAGCGGTACCACCGGTTCAGAACTGACGGCAAGGGCCTTCTCGGCGGCACTGCCGGGACACTGGGGCAACCTGGTGGTAACGGTGGGACTCATCCTCTTCGCCTACTCCACGGTGCTGGGGTGGAGCTACTACGGTGAGAAGTCTATCCAGTACCTCCTTGGGGATTCGTCGGTCATGCCGTACCGCGTACTATTCACCGTCTTCGTCTTCATCGGCGCCTTCACCCAGCTCGAACTGGTATGGAGCTTTGCAGACATAATGAACGGCCTCATGGCTCTTCCCAACCTGATAGGCCTCATCTTCCTGTCGGGCGTAGTGGTTGAAGAGACCAACTCCTACTTCGAAAAGAGGAGAAGGGAGAAGAGACAGAAGGAAACAAGGTAGATACGTGGTACAGGCAGAGATAGAACGAGCCGCCAAGCTTATTGCAGAGGCACGACACGTGGTTGCCCTGACGGGGGCGGGAATATCCGTAGAGAGCGGCATACCCGCCTTCAGGGGTTCCCAGGGACTTTGGGACCGGTACGATCCGGCAGAGTACGCCCACATCTCCTCTTTCACCAGCAGGCCCGAGATGGTGTGGCAGATGCTGAAGGAGCTCTACGATATCGTGCAGAACGCCAAGCCCAACCCCGCCCACCGGGCCCTGGCGAGGCTCGAAGAGATGGGCATATTGAAGGCGGTGATCACCCAGAACGTGGACGGTCTCCACCAGGCAGGGGGAAGCAAGAGGGTACTTGAGTTTCACGGAAGTGGAGAGAGCCTCACCTGCCTGTCCTGCGGCAAGAGATACGGAATAGAGGAGATCTCCCTGGAAGAGCTACCACCCCTATGCAGCTGTTCAGGGGTTCTCAAGCCAGATGTGGTCTTCTTTGGGGAACCCATACCGCCAGAGGTGTTAAGGGAGTCCTTTGAAGAGGCGAGCATATGCGACTGCATGCTGGTGGTGGGCACCTCTGCCCAGGTCTATCCCGCCGCACAGCTACCCTACGAGGTTAAGAGGAACGGGGGAATGGTGATAGAGCTCAACCTGGAAGAGACTCCCCTAACCCACTCCCTTCCCACCCTATTCGTGGGTGGTAGTGCATCCCAAACCCTCACCAGTATTGTGGAAAAGGTGGAAGAGAGCAGGAGAAACTCATGAGTGAAAAGAGAAGGGTGGTGGTGACCTGCCCCGTTAGAGAACAGGTTGACGATATACTCAACCGCGAAGGACTGGAGGTGCTCTACTTCGACTCTGAAGAGCCCGTTGAATACGGTAAGATAAGAGACGCCGTAAGAGATGCCCACGGTCTGCTGTGCATGCTCTACGACCGGATAGACGCTCCCTTGATAGACTCTGCCCCAAACCTCAGGGTGATCAGCAGTGTATCCACCGGTCTCAACCACATAGACCTGGACAAGGTGAAGGAAAGGGGAATAGTGGTGACCCACACCCCGGGAATACTGACAGAGGCAACCGCCGACCTCGCATGGGCCCTATTGATGGCCACGGCGAGACGGGTGGTAGAAGGAGACCAATTCTGCCGGCAGGGCAGGTTCAAGGGATGGCGCCACCACCTGCTCATCGGACAGGACATTCACCACTCCACCTTGGGAATCTTCGGAATGGGAAGGATAGGCTCGGCAATAGCAAGGCGGGCAAGGGGCTTCCATATGAGGGTCATCTACCACAACCGCAACAGAAGCCCCCACGAAGAAGAGGTAGGAGCAGAGCTGGTGGAGTTCGAGACCCTGCTGAGGGAGAGTGATCACCTCCTCATATCTGCCCCCCTCACCCCGGAGACCCAGGGGAGGTTTGGAAGGGAGGAGTTCAGGCTTATGAAACCAACTGCCACTCTCATCAACATTGGCCGGGGACCAATAGTGAAAGAGAGAGAGTTGGCGGAAGCGATACATTCAGGTGAGATATGGGGGGCAGGTCTTGATGTTTACGAAAGAGAACCAGAAATAGACGAGCTATTACTTGAAACGCCACGGGTGGTGTTGCTGCCCCATCTTGGCAGTGCAAGTGGAGACACGAGGAGACGCATGGCACGAGCCGCCGCATCGGACCTGGTGAGCGTTCTCGAAGGTAGAGAACCCACCTACCGGGCGGTCTAAAACGAGCCTTATCAGTCCTAAGCTCCAAATCGCTCTCTAAAAACAGCAAACCAAAGCCGTTTTAGTAATGAGGCCTTGACTACCCCACCCACTTCTATTACCCCTTAGCCGGCGGGAGTGAGGTGAGTTTACCACTATCAAATAATCTGGAGTCTGACAGGGAGAGGAAGTATGGGAAGCCCGGGCATAGAGGAGTTGAAGAGCGAAGTGCTCTCTCTGAGGGAGAGAACCGAAGAACTAAGGAGGTTTCTTTGACATAGACGGCCTGAGGGAGAAGGCCAGAGAACTGGAAGGGGTCTGCTCAAAACCCGACTTCTGGAACGACAGGGAAGAGGCCCAAAAGGTTCTGAAACGCAAGAGCCAGATAGAGGACGAGATCTCAGATTTTGAAGATATCTGCCGCAGACTCAACGACGTAGAGGCATGGATAGAGCTCCTGGAGGAGGAAGAGGGTGACACCTCGGAGCTGGTCTCCGAGGTGAGAGAGCTGAAGGAGATTCTGGAGAAGAAGGAGCTCATCTCCGTGATGACCGGCCCCCACGACAAGAGCTCTGCCCTGCTCTCCATAAACCCAGGCGCAGGTGGAACAGAGTCTCAGGACTGGGCGTCTATTCTGCTGAGAATGTACACCCGTTGGGCAACCAACAAGGGATACGAAGTGAAGATGTTAGACGTCCAGCAGGCCGACGACGCAGGCATAAAGGGGGCCACCATACAGGTTATAGGTCCCTATGCCTACGGTTACCTGAAGGCCGAGTCGGGGGTACACAGGCTGGTGAGAATCTCCCCCTTCGACGCCAACCACCGCAGGCACACCTCCTTTGCCTCCGTCTTCGCCTTTCCGGAAATAGACGACTCTATTGAGGTGGAGATTAACGAGAAAGACCTCAAGATAGACACCTTCCGTTCGAGCGGTCCAGGGGGACAGCACGTGAATGTGACCGACTCCGCGGTTCGCATAACCCACCTGCCCACGGGTATCGTGGTGCAATGCCAGAACGAACGGTCCCAGCTCAAGAACCGCGAGATGGCAATGAAGGTCCTCAGGGCAAGGCTATACGAGCTGAAACGCCAAGAGCGAGAGAAGGAACTGGCAAAGATGACCGAAGGCAAGAAGGAGATAGCCTGGGGGAGCCAGATACGCTCCTACGTGCTTCATCCCTACCAGCTGGTTAAGGACCACAGAACCGGGGTGGAGAAGGGCAATGCAGAAGGGGTATTGAACGGGGAGATAGATGAGTTTATAGAGGCCTATCTCCGAAAGGGGAGGGCAAGCAACACCGAAAACACACGCTCCTGACCGGGAGAGGGGTGCCCCAAGGGGTTCTCTCCGTGGCGAGACGGGGCGGAGGTTCAACCGAAAGGAGGACGGAGTATGGCGGTACTAACCATGAAGCAGCTCCTGGAGGCCGGTGTCCACTTTGGCCACCAGACCAGGCGCTGGAATCCCAAAATGAAACCCTACATCTTCACCTCTCGAAACGGTATCCACATCGTTGATCTGGAGAAGACCCTGAGGCTCTTTGAAGAGGCCTACGCCTTCGTGAGAGACCTGGCCGCAGAGGGTGGCAAGGTCCTCTTCGTGGGAACGAAGAAACAGGCTCGGGACACCATAGAGGAAGAGGCCAAACGGTGCGGGATGCCCTATGTGAACAACAGGTGGTTGGGAGGCACCCTGACCAACTTTGTGACCATACGGAAGAGCGTAGAGAGGCTGAAAGAGCTTGAGAACCTTAGAGACAGCGGTTACTTCGACTCGCTCACCAAGAAAGAGGCCATTTTGATGAACCGCAAGATAGAGAAGCTGGAGAAGAACCTGAAAGGGATCAAGGAGATGACCCGCATCCCAGACGCCCTCTATGTGGTAGATCCCAAGGCAGAGTACATCGCCGTGGCCGAGGCAAGGAAGCTGGACATCCCCATAGTGGCAATAGTGGACACCAACTGCGATCCCGACGAGATAGACTGGATAATTCCAGGAAACGACGACGCAATCAGGGCCATAAAGCTCATCACGGGCAAGATCGCCGACGCGGTGATCGAGGGGCAGCACCTCTTCACCGAGAAGATAGGCGGAGAGGTGGCAGAGCAGGAGATAGAGGGAGAGAAAGAGGTCTACACCACCGACGACGTTCCCTCGGAGGTGCTTCCCGACGAGATGCTGGAGAAGCTGGAAGACCTTGCAGAGACAATAGAAGAGGAACTGGAGGAATAGAACCATGGCCGAGATCACATCCCAACTGGTTAAGGAGCTACGCGAGAAGACAGGCGCAGGAATGATGGACTGCAAGAAGGCCCTCGTGGAGACAGGGGGCGACATCGAGAAGGCCGTTGACCTGCTGCGCAAGAAGGGGTTGGCAGCAGCGGCCAAGAGGGCAGGACGAGAGACGAAAGAGGGAGTGATAGGGTCTTACATCCACATGGGTGGAAAGATAGGCGTACTGGTAGAGATAAACTGCGAGACCGACTTCGTTGCAAGAACGGACGACTTCCAGGCACTGGTGAAGGACATTGCCATGCACATAGCCGCCGCTGCACCCCAGTATCTCTCCCCTGAAGATGTTCCCGAAGAGGTCGTAGAGAGGGAGAAGGAGATCTACAGGTCCCAGGCGGTGGAAGAGGGCCGTCCCGAGAAGATCATAGACAGGATCGTAGAGGGAAAGCTCAAGAAGTTCTACGAAGAGGCCTGTCTCTTGAACCAGAAGTTCATCAAAGAACCCTCCAAGACCGTATCCGACAGGATAGCCGAGACGATTGCCAAGCTGGGAGAGAACATAAAGGTGAGCAGGTTCGTTCGCTTTCAGCTGGGAGAGAAGTAGAAGATGCAATCTACCCCTGCCAGATCATCTTACAAGCGGGTGCTCTTGAAGCTCAGCGGAGAGGTGCTGGCAGGGGATAAGAAGACCGGTTTCTCCCAAGAAGCCCTCCACAGGGTGGCGGAAGAGATAGCCACCGCCCTGGAGGGAGGGGTAGAGATAGCCGTGGTTGTGGGAGGGGGCAACATATTCAGGGGCCTTCCCGGCATGGATAGGGGAATAGAGAGGGCCAGCGGGGACTTCATGGGCATGCTGGCCACCATAATCAACACCCTGGCGTTACAGAGCACCCTGGAGGGCCTTGGAGTTCCAACGCGGGTGATGACAGCCCTGGAGATCAGACAAGTGGCCGAGCCCTACATACGACGCAGGGCCATAAGGCACCTCGAGAAGGGACGGGTGGTCCTATTCGGGGGAGGAACGGGCAATCCGTTCTTCACCACAGACACAGCCGCAGCCCTTCGGGCCGCCGAGATAGGGGCAGACATTCTGCTCAAGGGAACCAAGGTGGACGGTGTGTTCACCTCTGATCCAGAGAAGGATCCCGAGGCCACCAAGTACGAGTACATAAGCTACCTGGAGGTGTTGGAAAGGGGCCTGAAGGTGATGGACGGCACCGCCATCTCCCTCTGCATGGAGAACAAAATACCCATAAGGGTCTTCTCAATTTTGGAGAAAGGCGCTATGGTTGAGGTGATGCTTGGGAAACCAAGAGGAACCCTCGTTGGGGAGGAGATGTGATGCTTAACGACGTTTACGACGACACAAGGACCAGAATGGAGAAGTCTATCTCCCACCTTACCAAGGACCTTTCAGCCATACGGACGGGTAGGGCCTCGGTAGGCCTGGTAGAGGACATAAAGATAACCTACTACGGAACCCCAACTCCACTGAACCAGGTGGCTTCATTGTCTGTGCCAGAGAGCAGGATGATCGTCATTCAGCCCTGGGACAAAGGGGTGCTGAAAGAGATAGAGAGGGCCATAACCAACTCAGGGCTGGGCCTCACCCCCACCTCAGACGGCAACGTGGTGAGAATAGTCTTCCCGCCTCTCACCCAGGAGAGGCGCAAGGAGCTAACCAAGCTGGTGAAGAAGATGGGCGAAGATTGCAAGGTGGCAATACGAAACATCAGGAGAGACGCCAACGCCCAGATCAAGGAACTCGAAAAGGAGAAGATGATCTCTGAAGACGACGCCAAGAAGGGAACCAAGGAGGTTCAGCAGATAACCGACGAGTTCATCGGCAAGGTGGACAGGATCATCGAGGAGAAAGAGAAGGAGATCTTAGAGTTTTAGACTCTATTCAGGGGTGTTCCCCAAAATTAAGGAGGTGAAGACCTATGGCACATGTGATCAGTGACGAGTGCGTGGCATGCGGAAGTTGTCTGGAGGTATGCCCTACAGAGGCCATTATTGAGGGCGAGGAGAAGTACTCCATCGACCCCGAGAAGTGCACCGATTGCGGGGCCTGCGTGGAGGTGTGCCCCACCGACGCCATCTCTGAAGGTTAAACCTTAAACAGAAGGGGCGTCCGCTGTCTGTTAGGGGACGCCCCTTCTTCATTCCAGGAGCATGAATGAGAGTTTTCTGTAAGCTGTATGGCATATGAAAAATGAAGAACCACCTGGCGCAGAACAGGCTTCCTGCACACGTCGCCATCATCATGGACGGGAACGGCAGGTGGGCCACCCTGAAGGGGCTCCCCCGATGGGAAGGGCACAGGGAAGGTGTGAAAAGGGTTAAGGAGATCACCGAGGCAGCAGCAGAGCTGGGCATAGAGGTGCTATCCCTCTACGCCTTCTCAACCGAGAACTGGAATCGCCCTCCCGAAGAGGTGGAGCTGCTCATGATGCTGTTGGAAGAGTACCTGGAGAGAGAGCTCCCCACAATGATGAAACAGAACATCCGCCTGAGCGCCATGGGAAGGCTTCAGAGACTACCGGCATCCACCCGCAAGAAACTGGAGGATACCATAGAAGAGACCTCCAAGAACACCGGAATGGTGCTAAACCTCGCCCTGAGCTACGGGGGACAGGCAGAGATAACCGACGCCTGCAGAGAGATTGCCCGTCAGGTAGCCGAGGGAAGGATATCGCCGGAAGAGATCGACGAGAATACGGTGAAGGCCCACCTCTACTGTCCCCAGTTACCAGAGGTCGATCTACTCATCCGCACCAGCGGAGAGATACGCCTCAGCAACTTCATGCTCTGGCAGAATGCCTATGCCGAGTTCTACTTCACCCCCGTTCTCTGGCCCGACTTCAGGAAGGGAGACCTAATAAAGGCGCTTTTAGAGTACCAGAGCAGAGAGAGAAGGTTCGGTGGGGTGTGATCACTCCTGAAGGTAGGGCCTCAGAAGCTCAACTATCTCTCCCGACAGGGCCACCGGTTTGCCAGAAGGATTCACCGGCAGGTGAACCGTGTAACCCTCCACCAGCTGCTCCTCCCCTCTCACTATTCGGTAGTTGAAGGTGACCTTGCGACTCCTCAGGTAGGTGACCCAGGTCTCAACCGTCACCAGGTCGTCAAAGATGGCGGGTTTCTTGTAATTGCAATGGGCCTCGATGACGGGAAGGATGAAGCCCTCTTCCTCCACCTCGCGGTACGACTTGCCCGCCTCCCTCATCAAGGCAGACCTGCCAACCTCGAACCACGTGAAGTAGTTCGCGTAGTAGCAATAACCCATCTGGTCAGTCTCGGCGTATCTCACCCTTATGTCAACCCTGCATACCCTCACACCCTAAGCCCCCTGGGCAACGAGGTGAGAACCTCCACCCCCGATGAACCAAGCAGCACCATCTCTTCAA
>CAZMTB010000136.1:0-5727 GCA_964569095.1 uncultured Aquificales bacterium | reverse complement strand
GATACACTCTTCGACCAGCTCCCGCTTACTTTTTCCTATAACCTTCTCCCTGTCGATCCCAAAAAACTCCTCTATAGCTTTGTTTACCCAAACTATGTTAAACTGAGGGTCGAGGATGAAGACCCCAACCCTGGACTTATCTATCACGTCGTTCATGAGGCTACGGTAGAGAGCCTCGCTCTCTCTAAGGGCCTTTTCAGCTCGGTACTTATCGGTGACGTCAGAGGCCACGATGAGGGTCTCTGAAGGCTCTCCCCGCTGGTTGAATATGGGATACACCCTTCTATCCAGAGCCGTTCCGTCAGGATTGTGCCTCATGCGGTGCACCACCTTACCCGTTTCTCTCGCCTCTATAGCAGGGCAGTTCTCGCAAATGGTGCTCCTATTCTGGAAAATCTCGTAGCAGTACCTCCCGAGAAAGTCCCTGGGAGGTCGTTTTACGGCCTTGAATACCGCGGGATTGGCCAGCTTTATCCTGAGATCCTTGTCAAGCACCACCACCAGGTCGCTTATAGTATTCACCACCCTCTCAAAGGCGTCTCTGCTCTCCCTAAGCTCCTCCTCGATTATCTTCTGCCCAGAGACGTCCACAACGGAGCCCATAACCAGGGGACGATCGGCACCATCAAATCTCTTGCCAAAAACCTCTCCCCAGAATGTGGTGCCATCCTTTTTGAGAAGCTCCACCACGAATCTCACCTCCTCTACCTCTCCAGACAACCTCTTGGACAGGTACTCGGAGACGAGATCCCGATACTCCGGAGCTACCAAGTCCATGGGGGTGATGCGTTCGAGCACCTCTTCCCTCTGGTAGCCAAATAGGTTGGCAAAGGCATCGTTCACGTAGAAGAAGCGCTCCCCGTCGTTCAGGTACATTCCTACCATGGAGCCTTCTACAAGCTTTTGGAAGAGGATATTCCTAATTTCCCCAAGCTGCATTATCACACCCCCCCCGCACACAATCCCCAAAGGAGGTCACAGTTCCAGCATCCTCTGTATGGCCACCCGGGCTCTTGAGGCGGTATCCTCCTCAACCTCCACCTCGTAAAGCCCCTCCTTGAGAGAAACGAGGATCCTATCCAAGGTGATCATCTTCATCTGGTCGCACACGGGGAGGGGATCCGGAAGCAGAAGCTCCTTTTGGGGAGCCGCTTCCCTTATCTTGAATAGGGTACCCTCCTCGGTTCCCACCAGGAACTTGTGGTGATCACTCGAGGCTATGTACCTGACAAGTTGAGAGGTGCTTCCCACGAAGTGGGCCATATCTGACACCTCTGGCGGAACCTCGGGATGCACCACCACCTCTGCGTCGGGATGCTTCTCCAACACCCGCTCTAAACTCTCACGGGTTATCCTCTTGTGAACGGGACAGTAGCCGTCCCACAGGTGAACCCTTTTTTTTACGCCGTGTCTCACATGGTAGCCGCCCAAATGGCTGTCGGGCAGAAAGATCACCTCATCGGAGTCTATTGCCCTCATCACATCCCCCGCATTGGCAGAGGTGCATATAACGTCTGCCAGAGCCTTGGTGGCTGCGGTGGTGTTAACGTAGGCAACCACCTTGGCATTGGGGTGCTCTTTCTTGGCCTTCTCCACCTCCTGGGGCAGGGCCATGTCTGCAAGCAGGCAGCCCGCCTGGGGATATGGTATGAGAACCCTCTTATCAGGGGCCAGTATCTTTGCCACCTCTGCCATGAAATAGACCCCGCAGAAGAGTATGGTGGACGACGTGATACCCGCCGCCTTTCTGCTCAGCTCAAGGGAGTCACCCACCACGTCCGATATGGCCTGCACCTCGGGCCTCTGGTAGTAGTGGGCCATAATGTAAACGTCGTTCTCCTCTTTAAGTCTCCTTATCTCCTCCTGTTTCCTGGTAACCTCTTGGGTAAACTCCATGGTTTCACTCCGCCTCTCAATCTATTCTGTAGTGGCAACCCCTGCTGGTGCGGTTACCCTGGGCCGCCTTGGCCACGATGAGACCCGTCTGGAGGGCATGTCTCAATTCAATCAGCTCCTTGCTCAGCTTGCTGTACTTGTAGAAGTGCTCCACCTCTCTCCACAGGTGACGAAGGTCAATTATGGCCCTCTGAAGCCTCCTACGGCTCCGGGCCAATCCCACGTAGTTCCACATGATGTGACGCAGGGTGATGAAGTCTTGCTTAACCAATGCAGGATCGGGCTCCTCAACCCCGGTGTCCACCCAGTGGGGAATGGGATATTCAGGAGGATTCTCGTACCTCTTCCACTCCTCGGCTATCTTTCTGATACACCTGTCTCCCCACACGATTCCCTCCAGCAAAGAGGTTGACGCAAGCCGATTGGCCCCGTGAACCCCAGTGCAAGAGACTTCGCCCACTGCAAAGAGTCTCTCAATAGTGGTCCTTCCCCACAGGTCCACCTTCACCCCCCCGCAGGAGAAGTGGGTGGCAGGGACAACAGGGATGGGTTGGGTAGAGATGTCTATCCCGTACCTGTTGCAGGTCTCGTAGATGGTGGGAAACCTCTCTCTTATGGCCTGGGCGCCCATGTGAGAGGCCAGGTCCAAAAGCACGTACTGGTAACCGTTCTCAACCATCTCCTGGTGTATTGCCCTTGCCACAACGTCCCTGGGTGCCAAGGAGCCCAAGGGGTGGTACTTCTCCATGAAGGGCTCCCCTTTGGGAGTGAGCAGAACCCCTCCCTCCCCCCTCACCGACTCAGAGATGAGAAACCTCTCTGCGTCCCTATGGAAGAGGGTGGTGGGGTGAAACTGGACGTACTCCATGTTTATCACCCTGGCCCCCGCGTGGTATGCCATGGCAAAGCCGTCTCCCGTGGCTCCCTTTGGATTGGTGGTGTGAAGAAAGACCCTTCCCAGTCCTCCGGTGGCCAGAACGGTCACTTTCGATAGAAACCTCTTAACCTCTTTGGTGGTGGCGTCGTAGGCGTAGATTCCCACCACGCTCAGCGGATCGTAAACGTTTAAAGGGTCACCAGTGTGGTGCTCGGGAGTCAGCAGGTCTATTGCAACGTGGTTGGTGAACACCTTTATGCCCGGGGTATTGAGCACCTTTCTTATCAAGGCAACCTCTATGGCCCTTCCGGTCAGGTCGTCGGCGTGTATTATTCTCCTCACCGAGTGTGCCGCCTCTTCGGTTCGGTCCAACTCGCCACTCTCGTCCCTGTTGAAAGGCACCTGGGTTAGCTCCATCAGGTACTTTTCCACCATGGCAGGTCCTTCTTCGGCCAGCACCCGGGCAGCCTGAGGCAACGATGCACCTGCCCCTGCCTCAAGTATGTCCTTTACCAGGAGATCAGGAGAATCCGTACCCTCCTTGCCCTTGTAGATTATACCCCCTTGGGCGTAGTAGGTGTTGGACTCTTCCGGCTCCTCCCCTTTCGTAACCAGGTTAACGCTGAAACCACACTCAGCAGCCTTCAAAGCCGCAACGCACCCTGCAACCCCGCTTCCAACCACCAAGACCTCAGAGCGTTCCATTCCGGCGCGTTCCTCCCTTCTCCTTTCGTTGCAAAAGAGTATCACACCAGCCCTAAACCTGTCACCCTAAGTCCAGAACATGCCTATAGAGGATAAAATAAATTTGAAACTGAAAAGGACCAGGAACACTCCGCAAACAACAAAAATCCCCTGTTGAAACCTGCGTCCAAAGAACCTTCCACCTTGGAAGGAGAGTGAAGAGAGAAAAGCATACCATCCCAGGTCACAAAGCCAGTGCACCAAGATAAAGATGAGAAACCCCACCAAGCCGAAGGTTATGGACTTCAGTATCAAGACGGCACCCACAGTAGCCCACCACACGAGAAAATAAGGATTTCCAGCACTTAGAAGAACACCGGTCATGAAAGGAGAACGAAGGCCATCGACCTCCTCAACCTCTCTCACCTGCTTGGCCTGCCTCACCATGGAAACCCCCATCACCAGAAGCACTACACCGCCCACCAGTCCTATGGTGGCCTTCACTCCCGAGAGGTTGAAAACCGATCCAAGTCCGTAGCGAATGGCAAGAATCAAGGGGATCTCCACCACCCCGTGTCCCAAGGCAATAGAGACCCCTGCCCCTCGTGCCTTGCTGCCCTCCACTATGGTTGCCGTAGTGATAGGGCCAGGAGCCATCACCCCCGACATGGAGATAACCACCACCTGAAACAGAAATACCAGATACTGGCTCAGGTATCCGTTCTCCACTTCTCTGCCTTTTGAATCCTTTTGTGATGATACATCCTTTCGTCGGCTTTAGAAATAAGCAACTTTATACACTTCACCAATGAGCTATCCTCGCAGTCGTCCTCGGGATACATGGAAACCCCATAACTCACTTTAAGCCTTACATCGCCGCCGTCCTCCACCTTAAGGTGGGTATGGCCCAACTCCTCCAGCACTCTTTGGGCAAACACGGTAGCATCCTCATATGAGGTGTTGGGCATCACCACCATGAATTCGTCACCCCCGTATCGCCCTACCACATCTGTTTCACGAGAACTCTCTTTAAGCACTTTAGCAAAGAGCTTTAAAGCCTCGTCTCCCACCAAGTGACCATAAGTATCGTTTATTTCCTTAAAATAATCCAAGTCAAAAACCACTATGGAGAACCTGCCTCCGTATCTTTTAACCCTTTTCATCTCTTCTTCAATGGAGTCATAGAGCTTGCCATGGTTGTATAATCCGGTAAGGGGATCCCGCTCTGCCTGTTCTTTCTTCTCACGGTACATCTTTTGTAACCTGTTTCTTGCCTCTAGGTACCGCTTTTCATAGTCATCAAGGCACTGTGCCATAATGTTCAGGGCGTGACAGAGATGTCCAAGCTCATCCTCTCCACAATCTTGTAACCTTATTGCGTAATTTCCCGAGGAAATATTTTCAGCAAACCCAACCATTCTGTTCACCTTTGCTATCAGGGGGTTAACCGCGGCATTGACCAACAACATAACTAAAAACACTCCTACAGAAGTCAACAGAAGTGCTATTATTACTATTGTGTTTTTCGATTCAAATATCCGGCTGTTTACCACCACCGTTCCACAGTATAGGTTACCCGCCACTTCATGTAAAAAAACGTTTGCCTTTCTATCCTCATTCCATACAGATACATTTCCTATTCTATAAACTCTATTAGAAATCTCTTTCCTTAAAGCGCGACAAAGCATCTTCTTCTCTCCCATGAGGAAAGTCTCTTCTTTGTCACGAGGAACAAACAGCGCACATCCTCCCCAGGAGTCGAAAAGAATCATACCCCCTACAAAGGAGGGCAATACTTCCACATCACTTTGTAGCCATTCTAGCGAGAGGAGAGCAACAAGAACGCCATTCCCTCCACCTAATTGCTGAAAAACAGGTAATACTTTTCTACCTGTCAGAGGATCGAGGCAGATTTTGCCAATCGTAGATGTTGGTTCTCCATCACTTACCCATCTTTTAACAACATTCTGGGGAAGCAGTCTTTCCATACACGCATGATATAAAGAAGGATCTTTTAGCATTAGATAAACTCCCTCTATCTCCTTTTTTTCCAGAGATATCTCTTCCAGTAAGGATAGAGGACATAACTTGAGTTCCACCTTTCCCTCAACAAAAGGTTCCATCTCTTGTAAAAAAGTCTGTACATGCACTATCTTTCTTTTCACCCTCCTTGCTTCTATTCCAGCAATACCCGACGCAGGCTCCTTCACTGCAATGTCGAAAAGGCTGTTGACCATAACCCCAGCAAACCCCATGGCCACAAATATAGC
>CAZMTB010000135.1:0-40374 GCA_964569095.1 uncultured Aquificales bacterium | reverse complement strand
CGACCCATGAAACGCTTGATGGAGAAGACCGTGTTCTCCGCGTTGGTGACGGCCTGCCTCTTCGCAACCTGGCCCACCAGGATCTCACCGTCCTTGGTGAAGGCCACCACCGACGGAGTGGTCCTACTACCCTCCTGGTTGGGTATGACCTGAGGCTGGCCTCCCTCCATTATTGCAACCACCGAGTTGGTGGTTCCAAGATCTATTCCAATAACCTTCTCTCCCATCTGCACGCTCCTCCTTTGCGTCTTGGTATCAACTTCACCCTACAAGATATCCCTGAACTTGGATTTGTCAAGATATATTATTATTAGATTGTGAGATATTTTCGGGAAAGGGGTGGGAATCCCGCCCGTCCTGAAATCCCTCTAACCACAGAGAGATCCCCACAGCCTCAGGAAGAAGAGGTGGGCTTTGAAGCCTTGGAACCCTGCCCCGGTTTATCCTCGCTGGACACTTTGGAGAGAAGCTGCTATCCACGGCCCAAACCACCCGTTTCGAGGGAGGATACTGGATGCTGCAGCACCTCAAGCCGGCCCCTCTCCCCAGACTCACCCCCCAGGAGCTACACCGGGAGGTGAGAGCCGGCCTAACCACCTTTCTCACCATGGCCTACATCATCTTCGTAAACCCGGCCATCCTCTCCCAGGCGGGTATGCCCTTCGAGGGGGTGATATTTGCCACCTGCGTGGCATCGGCGGTGGCAACCCTGATCATGGGGCTCTATGCGGGATACCCCTTTGCCCTGGCACCAGGGATGGGCCTGAACGCCTACTTCACCTTCGGGGTGGTGCACGGCCTGGGGTACTCCTGGCAGGTGGCCCTGGGAGCGGTGCTGGTAGAGGGGGTGATCTTCGTGCTGCTCACCATGCTGGGGCTCAGGGGCAAGATAGTGGAAGCGATTCCAGCGAGCATCAGAAAGGCCACCCCCGTGGGCATAGGCCTATTCATCGCCTTCATAGGCATGAGGAACGCGGGGTTCATAGTTGGTTCAAAGGCCACCTTGGTCGCCCTGGGAGACCTCTCTAAACCCACTCCAATCCTTGCCTCGGTGGGTCTGCTGCTCATAGGCACCCTCATGGCCAGAGGAGTGAAGGGGGCCATATTCATCGGCATCTCCCTGGTCACCATCCTGGCAGTGGTCAGCGGGCACTCCCCATCCCCCTCAGGGGTTGTCTCCCTGCCCCATCCCTCTGGAATGATGAAGCTGAGCCTGGAGGGCTTGGCCACGGTGGGTTTCTGGAAGGCGGTGCTCGCCTTCCTCTTCGTGGACATGTTCGACACCATAGGCTCGCTCACCGCCATGGGATCCCTGGGAGGCTTTTTGAAGAATGGCTCGCTGGAGCGCATGGACCAGGCCCTCATGGCAGACGCGCTTGGAACCACCATGGGGGCAATCATGGGAACCTCCACGGTGACCACCTACATAGAGAGCTCCACGGGGGTGGCCGAGGGAGGCAAGACGGGAATCACTGCGGCGGTGGTGGGAGTGATGTTCCTCCTCTCCCTATTCTTCACCCCACTGGTGAAGATGGTTCCCCCGGCGGCAACCGCCCCTGCCCTGGTTGTGGTAGGTATACTTATGGTATCCCAGGCCAGGGACATCCCCTGGTCAGACTTCACCGAGGCACTACCCTCCTTTCTCGTCCTCTTCACCATGCCCCTAACCTACTCCATCGCCAACGGGCTTGCGGCGGGCTTCGTCTCGTATCCCCTGGTGAAACTGCTAACGGGCAGGGCAAGGGAGGTTCATCCCGTGATGTGGGGGCTGGGAGCGGCATTTCTCGTTCACCTCTACTTCTGAAACGCGACATCCCATCGTCGCTCGCCACTTGGCATGCAGTCCCCAGGGGTTATTCTGAGCATAAAGGACGGAAAGGAGGGTAGATGGAGCCGCGGATCATTCGCATCAAGGCATCGGCGGGGTCGGGCAAGACCTACCGGCTCTCTCTGCGCTACCTCGCCCTGCTGAAGGAGCTGGGAGAACCCTCACCCGCCAGCCTGCGCAGCGTTGTGGCCATAACCTTCACCAACAAGGCCGCAGCCGAGATGAAGGAACGCATATTGGGGTTTCTGAAGGAGATCGCCTTCGGAACTCCCAGAGGCCAGGAACTCTGGAAGGAAACGGGACTAACGCCAGAAGAGGCACGCAACTGGATAGACACCATCGTGCGCAACTACTCCGACTTCCAGGTGCGCACCATCGACAGCTTCCTCTACTCGATTCTCAAAGGACTCTCCTTCGAGCTGGGCATACATCCAGAGGCCGAGGCCAGGTTCAACCACGAGGAGGTGATCCTCAACGGCTGGAACCTGCTGATGTCAGGGCAGCAGGCAGATTCCGTGGAGGGCTTCGAGGAGGCGCTGAGAACATACCTCTCGGTGGAGGGAAGCAGGGGGTTCTACCCGGAGTGGGGATTCAGAAGAAGGATTGCAGAGCTATTCAGAAAGGTCCGGGGCAAGCTGGACCCGATGGAAGAACGGGTTAAAGAGGAAGACCTGGAAAGGGCAGAAGAGACACTGAACAAAAATTACCAGGCACTGCTCGACGCCGTTAAACCCCTTCTAACCCGTCTCAAGAAGACCAACCTGCGCTCCATTTACCAAGATGGAGCACCAAAGGAGTTGGACACCAAAGGCATACTGCGTCTGAGCGAAAGGGCCATTCTCACCAAGGGAGTAGACGAGCTGCTCAAGAAGGGAGAGACCCCTTCCCCCGAAGAGGGGGCAAGACTGGAAGAGGCACAAAGGGGCCTTAGAGACAGCATAGAGAGCTGGAGAGAGATAAACAGCCGCCTCCGATCCCAGGGATACCTGCTCCTGCTTGAAGAGCTGGGAAAGGCCGTAGATGCCCTCTGCAAGGAGGAAGGCATCCTGCTGGGAGGGGATTGGACCAGGATAGTGAGGGAGGAGATGAAGAAGGATGCCACCCCCGCCCTCGTGGACTCGATCCTGGGAGGTCGGCTGAGGCACACCCTCTTCGACGAGTTCCAGGACACCTCCCGGGAGCAGTGGGAGGCCCTCTATCCCTTACTGGAAAACTCCTTGGAAAGGGAAAGAGGTGGAACCCTCTTCCTCGTGGGCGACGTTAAACAGGCCATCTACCGCTGGCGAGGGGGAGACTGGACCCTATTCGACCAGGTGGCCCAAGAGTCCTGCTTTGGGTCCATCTCGAAGGAAGAAGAGACCCTGAACAAGAACTTCCGGTCTCACCCACAACTGGTGGAGTTCTTCAACTCCCTATTCGCACCCCTGGGAAAGAGGGAAGAGGTGAAGGCCCTTCTCTGGGAGAACAGCCTGAACAACACCCCAGAAGGGCTTGCAGATGAGGCCGCGGAGGAGATCTCCAGGGCATTCTCATCCCATCGCCAGGAGGCGGCAAGAGATGCCCAAAACGGGGCAACCATCGAGCTCTACAAGTGCAAGGGCAGCACCGAGGAGGTGGAAGGGCTGGTAAGGCCCGTCTTCGTGGAGAAGGTGGGATGCGAGTGGGAGAAACGCGGGGCAGGCTCCGCGGGCTCTCCAGTGGCGGTACTGGTGAGGAGCAGAAACCACGCAAACCTGGTCTCCGACTGGTTGCTGCAAGAGGGGATCCCCGTGGTCACCGAGGAGTCCCTGCACCTACAGACCTCCGGAGTGGTGAAGGGACTGCTCTGCCTGTTGCGCCACCTCCACCGCCCAGAGGATACCTCTGCCCTCTACGGTTTACTGGCCTCGGGGCTGCTGCGAGAAGGTCCATCAACCGAGGAGGAACTCACCGCTCTTGGGGGGGAGGAGAACTATACACCGGGAAAACCCCTGGAAGGGCTACGGAAAGAGGTGGGACGCTCTGCCAACAAGCATTCGCCCTACGACCTGCTCCAGTGTGCCATGGAGTCTCTGGGATTGAAGGAGAGGCTCGAGGGCGAGCTGAAGGATCACCGTCCCTTCGTCGAGAGGCTACTCGAGGTGGCCCACAACTTCGTTAGCAGAGAGGGACCAGACCTCGGCAGGTTTCTCCGGTTCTGGGAAGAGGGTGGCCTGGAGGAGCGGGTTGGACTACCCGAAAACCTGCCCGCAGTCAGGGTGCTCACCATTCACAAGGCCAAGGGACTGGAGTTCCCCGCGGTCTTCATCCCCTTCACCAACTGGACCCTCCACCCCTGGGGGATGGTGGAGGTTAACCAGGGGCGGCTCGCGATCCTGGGATCCAAGGAGGAACTGCCCCAGGAGCTGAGAAGGCTGAAGGCCCAGCTCCTGGCAAAGGAGGCCCAAGAGCTGCTAAACCTCTTCTATGTAGCGGTGACGCGGGCCGAAGAGGCGCTCTACCTCTTCATCACCCTCACGGGCAGGGACTACAACTCCTCGGTGGCCTCGTGGGCAGAGGGGCTTCTGAAGAAAGGGGCCAACGGATGGCAGGTGAAAGAGTTAGACAAAGAGTTAGGCTGAGAATACGGGACTCCATCCCCTTGGAAGAGACGATAGCCAGCCGCAAGAGGGGCGACATTCTGCACAGGGCACTATCCCTGGTTAGAGACCTAAACGACAGGGAGAGAGTAGGAACCTTGGTGAGGAAGGCCATTATTCTGGAAGGGGAGAGACCCGAAGCCTGGAACGCAGAGGAACTCAGGAGGGAACTGGAGGCGGTGCTCGAGGCCGAATGGGCCAAAAAGGTGTTCCCTAACCAGGGAGAGAGCCTCACAGAGCAGGCCATACTGCTGCCCGAGGAGCCGGGAGTAACCGTTAGACCCGACAGGATGGTGTGTCTTGAGGGAAAGGTGATGGTGGTGGACTACAAGAGCAAGAGGCCCTCCTCGGAGAAACTCCTCCAAAGGTACAAGGAGCAGGTGAGGCGCTACCTGGAGGCGGCAAAAGAGGCCCTGGGGGCGGAAGAAGTAGAGGGATACCTGCTCTTCATCGCAGACAATGTCCTCGAGAAGGTGGAGGAATAACCATGGGCAGGGTGGTGGCGGTAGATCCAAGGGAGAACCTGCTTGGGGTGGTGGCGGATCACCTGTTGAAGATGGAAGGGGAGATGCACCGTGCCACGGTGATATTCCCCCACCGCAGACCCATCACCTTCCTTGAACACCAGCTCCAAAAGAGGGTGAATAGGCCAATCCTGCTTCCAAAGCTGATCTCCTTTGAAGACTGGGTGCTCGAGACCGTGATCTCTTCCCAGGAAGATCCAGCGGAACCCCTCGGAGAGATAGACCAGGCATGGATCGCCTACCAGGCCGCACGAAAGGCGTTTGAGAGCGAGGGAAGAGAACCGCCCCAGTGGGGAGAGTTCTTCCCATGGGCGGTGAGATTGAGCAGACTCTTCAAGGAGTTCCACCAGGAGCTATGCACCCCCAAGAACCTGGAAAGCGAAAAGGACCCTCCCCCTGGAAGGGCGGAAGAGCTCCTGACGCGGGTGGTGAAGATACAGCGGGAGTTCGAGGTCCTTCTGAGGGAGAAGAACCTCACCACCCCCGCACTCATGCTGAAGGAACTCGCAGAGGGCAGGGTTGGGATACCAGAGGGACCCTTCGTGCTGGTGGGCTTCTACGCCCTAACCAGGGCCGAAGACGAGCTGATGAAAGCGCTGTTTCACCAGAGAGATGCCACCTTCTACTGGCACTCGGATCCCCAAGCCCTCTCCCCCCTACACGAGGAATGGAAGAAGAGGTGGAATCTGACCCGCATAGAGGAGGTAAAATCGGAAGACAGAACCGAACCCCAGATTCACTTCTTCGAGGCCTACGACCTACACTCCGAATTGAAGGAGCTCAGAAAGAGGCTACCCCAGAGCGTGGACGAGGAGCCCGACAAGCGGGTGATCGTGCTTCCCACGGGAGAGCCCCTCGTTCCCCTACTCTACCACCTTCCCGAGGGACCCGTGAACGTAACCATGGGGTATCCCCTGAGGATGACCGGCCTCTTCTCTTTCATCGAACTCCTCTTCTCGGTGATAACCACCAAGGACGATACCCTGGGCTACCGCACCGCAGAGCTGCTGGAACTGGCCAGAAGCCCGTATCTGAACCACTCCTATTGGGCAAAGAGGGTTTTGGAAGAGTGCCGTTCGCCCTTCGTTACGGCGGATAGGCTAAAGGGGGAGATAGCCAGGAAAATTAGCGAAGAGGGCAAGGGAGAGAACGAGGAGAGCCACGCCGAGATGCTCGATGTGCTCTCAGCCTTGGAGGAGAGCTCCACCCCTGAAGAGGTGGCCGAGGCGTTGGAGGGGATCCTGAAAAGAGTGAACCTGAACGCCACCGACAGGGAGGTGGCCTCCGCCGTGGTGCTCAAGGCCATCAGGCCCCTCAAACACTCCCTCTTCAGGGGGGAAGAGATGGAGAGAAAAGAGCTCTTCTCCCTCGTGCTCAACACCCTTCGCACCGTCTCTCTCCCCCTGGAGGGTGAGCCTCTGAAGGGGTTACAGGTGATGGGTTTGCTGGAGACCAGAACCCTCTCGTTCAAGGATGTGTTCGTGCTGGAAGCAAACGAAGGTGTTCTGCCCAAAGTGGAAGAGGTGAACCCCCTGGTACCCCACTCACTCAGGGAATCCATAGGGTTGCCTCCCCGCCAGAGGGAGGAAGAGATAGTGCGCCACCACTTCAGGCGGCTCATACAGAGCTCGGAGAAGACGCACATCTTCTGGCAGTTCCAGACCACAAGCTGGGGAGAGGGTGGCCTGGAGGGAAAGAAGGTTAGAAGCCGGTTCGTTGAAGAGCTGGTGTGGGAGAGAGAGAAGGCCCAGAATGCCCTACTGAAAGAAGGGATAGCCAAGGCCAAGCTGGAAATCCTCCCAGCAAACCTCAGGCCCAAGGAGTACCTGAAGAAGGAGGAGGGGCTGAAAGAGAGGATTCTCCATTGCCTCAAACAGAAACAGGTATCCCCCTCCCTACTGAACACCTACCTGGAGTGTCCCCTCAGGTTTCTCTACCAAGTGGTGTTGAAGATAGAGATATCACAACCACCCTCCGAAGAACCGCCACCGAAGGAGCTGGGCATAGCCCTTCACTCTGCCCTAAAGGGCTACTACGAAGAGCTGACCGGCAACGGACTGCCTGCAGAGGTGCCAAGGAAGAGACTGAAACTGGACCGGCTCCTAAAGGTCTTCCAGGATAACCTTGAAGAGCGGGAGTTTTACCAGACACTCTCTCCTCCACGGCGCAAGATGCTGCTGGAGAGCAGCAGGATAAGGTTGGGAAGGTATCTCGTAAACCAGCTGGACACCACCCTGGTTGCCATGGAGAAGGAGTTGTCACGAAAGATGGCTGTGAACGGGGTGGGAGAGGTCACCCTAAACGGGAGGATAGACCGGGTAGACCAAAGGGAAGCGCTACACATCGTGCTGGACTACAAGACAGGCACAGTGAAGAAGTGGAAGAGAGATGCTGCCCTCCAACTGAGCCCGGATCCCCAGTGGGAGATGGACAGAGAGGGCCTGCAAGAGATCTACCGCGTACTGCCAGACGTACAGCTGCCCTTCTACGTTCACCTCTTTTGCACCACCGAAAACTCTTCACCTTCAAAGACCACCGCCGCCTACGTGGAGTTCAAGGAGAGTGGGAAGGAGGTGTTTCTGCTTGAACCCAGAGACCTCGAGGGAGACTCTGGAACGGCATGGGAAGGATGGATTGAGCAAAACTTCCCAGGCTTAGTGGAGTACCTGATACGTCATGTGGTGTACGCCCCACACTGGTACCCCGCAACAGACGAGAAGAGCTGCAGCCACTGCGACTACAATGGCATGTGCCGGTACGCCCTTTAAGCCTGAGCTCACAACCGCCAGAGGACAAAGAGGGGCAACAAGGAGGAGATTTTACACAAAGCCTCTTGACTTCACACCGCCCCCTGGAACATAAGGGGCTCTGTCGCTGGCCGGGGTAGCTCAGTCGGTAGAGCAGTGGACTGAAAATCCACGTGTCCCCAGTTCAATTCTGGGCCCCGGCACCAACTGAAGTACATATCCCCGCTTGCAAAATCGCCCAAGGACACGCCTACCCCAGGAGTATCTTCACCCCGGTAAATAGCAAGAGCACCGCAAAGGCACGGCGAAGCAGGGACACCCTCACTCTGTCCGTGAGCCTTGCACCAACCTGGGCACCAACGGTTCCTCCCACCACCAGGGAGATCCACGAGGGAAGGTGGACGTATCCCAGGGAATGGGGGGGCAGAGAAATCCCAGAGTGGGATCCGAAGAAGGCGTATCCCGCTGCCCCCATGCCGGTGATGAAGGGGATGAGAGAGGCAGAGGTGCCCACCGCCAGGGTCATGGGAAAGCCTATGATTATCACCATCAAGGGCACTGCCACCACCCCTCCCCCAATGCCAAAGAAGGAGGCCAGAGTGCCCACGGCCAGGCCCACGGGAAAGAGAATCGCCGGTCTGGGGGTCACTATCTCCTCCTCTACACCCTCCTTCGCTCCCACGTTCAACCCGATTCTGGCAGCGGCGTAGAAGAGGAGAAGGGCAAAGGCCTTCTTCAATAGAACCCCGTTCACGTGGGTGGCAATGGTTGAACCCACCACCGCCCCCAAAAGCCCGCCGGCAGCCACGAAGGGAAAGCCCTCCTTGTGGAAGTGTCCCCTCTTGATGTGGGCCATGGAGCTGGAGAGGGAGAGGAAGGTTGCAGATGCCAAGCTGGTTCCCAAGGCCATGTGTACTGCCACCTCTGGAGGAAATCCCAAGGTGGGGAAGAGGTAGAATAGCATGGGAACCATGATCACCCCTCCCCCAACTCCCAGAAGGCCTGCCAGGAACCCCGCCAGCAGACCCGTGAGGGGAAGCAGAAGGTAGGCCGCTACTTTCACTATCCTCCCACGGCCCCCGCCAGTTTGAAGATGGGCAGGTAGAGGGCGATCACGATGGTTCCTATGAACCCGCCAATGAAGACCAGCATCAAGGGCTCCACCATGGAGGTGAGCGCTTCAACCGCCGCGTCCACCTCGTCCTCGAAGAAGTCGGCCACCTTGTCCATCATCTCGTCCACGGCACCCGTCTGCTCCCCAGCTGCAAGCATCTCCAGCATCATGGGCGGAAAGACCCCTGACGCCTTCAAGCTGACCGAAAGCACCTCTCCCTTGGCAACGTCCTCCCTGGCCCTCAGGAGGGCATCGGCAATCACCTTGTTGCCAGAGGTCCCGGCAATGATGTCCAAGGTGTCGAGAATGGGGATGCCGCTCTTAACCATGGTGGCCAGGCTTCGCGAGATACGGGCCACTGCTACCTTCCTCATGAGAGGCCCAATGATGAAGACCCGCAGAGAGAGCCTGTCAATGAACTCCTTAACCCGATCGACCTTGAGCAGAAACCTCATGCCAACGGCAAACACCACAAGAGCTATCGCCACATAGACATAGGAAGAACGCAGGAAGTTGCTCATGTCTATGATGAACTTGGTTAGGGCCGGAAGCTCCACGTGAGACTGGTTGAATATGTCAACGAAGGTGGGAACAATCTTGATCAACAGAAACGCCGCAATGCCAATGGCCATGACGATCACGAAGAGGGGATACACCATGGCGGTGATAACCTTGCGACGCAACGCCAGTATCTTCTCGATGAAGACGAACCACCGGTTGAGCATGAGGTCGAGGTTACCCGTTGCCTCTCCGGCCTCAACCATGCTGATGTAGAGCTTGCTGAAGGTCTCGGGATGACGCTTCAGGGCCTCGGAAAACTTGCTGCCTCCCTCCACGTCCTCCCTGATCTCGGTGAGTATCTGTGCCAGCTTCTTGCTGGCCACCTGCTGGGAGAGGGTGTTGATTGCCGTGGGAAGGGGAATACCCGCCCCGATCATGGCCGCCAACTGCCTGGTGAAGATAGCGACGTGCTTTATCTTCACCTTGGGCTTGAGAAAGGGGATTGAAATCTCTCCCCCCAAGCCGCCCTTCTTGATGGGTTTTATGTTGAGTGGATAGAGGCCCTCTCCTCTCAGCTTCCGTTCCGCAACCTGGGGGGTAGGGGCGTCAATCTCCCCTGAAACCACCTTCCCATCTACGTCGCGGGCCTTGTAGCTAAACTTCAACCAGCTGTCCCTCTATCCCTAAGAACCCTCATCACAGGTACTCCAGGTGCACAGAGCCCCAGGTTCCACAGGAGTCGCATTGCTCTCCCCAGTCGTCGAGAATGGCACCGCAACTACTGCACTTGAACCTGCGAAGCAGGCCCTCCTTGCACCCCTTGGAGTACATCTCCAGGGCGATCTTCTCCTCGCCGTTTGCCTCCCTTGCCTTGGCCCTCAGAAGGTCTGCCATGGCCAGCGGAGCATCTATCAACCCAGAGGCCTTGACCGCCTCCGAGAACATGCCCAGCCTCAGGTAGAGCATCACCAGAGGTATTCTCGTTTGGGGCATCTTGGTGTTTGCAGAGGCGAACCTCTGGAAGAAGTGAATGGCCTCAGAGGGATGTGCCTCTTCTGCCACCAGTTCCATCAACCTGTCTGCGAGCTCCAAGGCCTCGGGGTTCTCCATCAACCCCTTCTGAAGCCTCTCTATCGCCTTCTTGGGTTCAACAAGCTGGGAGTAGGCGAGGTAGGCGGGAACGAACTTGGGATGCTTCTTTGTGAGCTTCAACAATCCCGAAGCGTCCTTCTCCTCTACGGCGGCCTGGTAGAGGATACCAATCAGTTTAAGCTCCTCCTTCTCCCTCAATCCCTGTGGAGTCTCCTTCACCACCCTCTCCTGAAAGGCAATAGCCCTCTTCAGCTCCTGCATCCCCAGATGGGCCTCAACGAGTAGCTTGAGAACCAGGGTTTTGGGAACCATCTTATCCTTCAGGAGGGTCTGAAGCTCCTCAACCGCCCTCTGGTAATCCCCCAAAGCCAGGTAGTCCTCTGCCACCTCCATTCCCAGCACCGAGCTCTTGGCCACCCCCTGTTTCACCTTGGAGTGCACCTGAAGGGCCTCTTTGAAACGACCCATCTCCCTCAGTATCCTGCCCATCAAAGCAGCAGCGGGAACGTAGGTGGCGTCCTCTTTCAGGGCTTTCTTCAACAACTCCAGCGCATCCTCTCCCCTTCCGTCCCGGTAGAGAAACTCCGCCGCAGAGTAGAGTGCATCAACCGTGGCCCTGGTATCCTCCCTCTTCTTCCACTTACGCCTCTCCACCAGAAATCCCATCTCCCTTCCCAGGTTCATGAGATACGCAAAGAGGAACCCTACCGAGATGAGCACCACAACTACCAAGACGAATGGAACGTCGTAGGCGAGGTGATTGGTGAGTTTGACGTGCACAGACTGGGGATTCATCATCAGCACGTAGATCACCAGAACCAAGGGAACTATGGACGCCAAGAGAAACCTCATTCGTCATCCTCCTCTTCAGGCCAAATCTTGGGAACGTCTCCCCATAGCCTGTCCAGATCGTACAACCTGCGCTCCTCCTCCCTGAATATGTGCACAGCTATATCACCATAGTCCAGCAATATCCATCTGGCAGTATCGTAACCCTCCATCCGCCACAGGTGCCATCCCCGCTTCGAAAACTCCATCTCCACCTCGTCTGCAATGGCCCTCGCCTGGGCAGAGCTTAAAGCGGTGCACATCACGAAGGCATCAACTATGGCACTGTGGCCCCGCAAGTCCAAAGCAACAACCTCTTCTCCGTGTTTCTCCTCAATGGCCTCAACTGCTACGTGGACCATCTCCGAGACGCGATCCTCGGCAGGCAGATCCACCTTACCCTCAACGGTACAACCCATGCTCTCCAATATACCTCTCCACCTCTCCTTTCACCAGGTATTTTACGCTTAACCCCCTCTCCAATCTACTCCTAACCATAGAAGAGGAGATACCTATCTGTGGCACTGGCGTCAAATACACCCTGTGCTCCGTTCCTCCAACCTCGCACCTCCATGTCCTCTCCCCCGCAGGCGAAAAATCCACCCCCTTAAGCCTCAGGGAGAGCACCTCCAGATAACGCCGAAACTCATCGGGATCCACCTCGAACCCCGCCCTCTCCATCACCACCACATTGGCCCCGCCGAGCACCCGGAGGGGCTCGTACCAAGAATAGATGTTGAGAAATGCCTCGGTGCCCATGATGAAGTAGAGCACATCACCGTAAATACCCCTAAGCTCCCTCAAGGTGTCCGCCGTGTAGGAAGGACCCTCCCTCTCCGCCTCTATCCCGCAAAGCTCGAAGGCACAGTTGTCCCCGATGGCGAGCTCCACCATCCTGCTCCTGTGGTGGTAGGACAACACCTCTCCCTTGTGGGGAGGTGTCGCAGAGGGAACGAAGAGAACCTTGGTGAGGTGAACCGCCTCCAGCACCCATTGGGCAGCCACGAGGTGACCCATGTGTATCGGGTTGAAGGTGCCTCCCAAGATACCCACTCTCACTGCAAATCCTCCCAGTAAACCGTTCTTGCCCCCGTGGGCAACGCATCGAGAAAGAACCTGCCGTACCCTCTCTTCACCACCCTGGGATCCAGAATGTAAACCCTGCCTCTATCCCTCTCCGTGCGTATCAACCTACCCACCCCCTGCTTGAATAGAATCACCGCATCGGGAACGGCAAAGTCGTTGAAGGGATTCATCCCTCGAGCCCTCAAGAACCTGTCCATGGCCTTCGCCACCGGCTCGTCAGGAGACCTGAAGGGCAGCTTTACCACCACCAGGCTCTTCAGAGAGTCGCCGGGCATGTCCACCCCCTCCCAGAAACTGGCCACCCCCAACAGGACACCCTTGGGATCGTTTGCGAAGGTCTCTTGCAACAAGTGACGAGGACCCTCTCCCTGAACGTAGAAGGAGAGGTTCGGCAACCTACCCCTGAGCCACTCCCCCATCTGTCTCATGGTGTTGAGGGCGGTAAAGAGACAAAGGGTGCCACCCCCCTCTCGCTCCAGTATCCCAACCAAAAGCGCCAGAAGCCTCTCCAGGTAGTCCCCATCCCGCGGATCAGGAGCATCGGGAAAGAGCACCACCTCCATCTGCCTGCCCCAGTCGAAAGGGGACTCCACCATGAGCTCCTCCGCATGGGGTGGGATACCGAGCCCCCGTCGGAGGTATTCGAAAGAGCCACCCACCGTGAGGGTGGCAGAGGTTAGCACCACCGCCTCGAAACGCTCAAAGAGCGCATCCCTCAAGATCTCACCCACTCCCACCCTGATGAGCCTCAAGGTGGCGTGGTTTCCCTCCCTGGACGGTTCCACCCACCTCACACTACCCACCCCGCTGTCCCCCAGGAATCCCCTGAGGCCATCCCGGTAGGCAACCACCTCCTTCAGTCCCAACTCCAACGACACCTGGGCAGCCACCTGTGAATCCACCTCCCTCAGCATGGTCTCCCCAGAGAGAACCGCCTTGTCCAGGTGGTGTAGCAGCTCCTTAAGTCCGGCCTCGATCTCGGGATTCACCACCTCTTCCCACTCGAGGTTTCCAGCGCCATCGCCCCAAAGATCCGACATGATCCTAGAAAGGTTCAACACCACCCCTTTGGCAGGGGATAGCCACCGGAGCACCTCCTCTTCAACTCCCGCAAGGAGGGTTCTCTTTTGGGTCACCCTATCGAGAAGCTCTGCAAGCCTCCCCAGGTCGGCGTTAACCCCCAGAACCTCCATGGCTATTCTCTCCAGTTTGTGAGCCTCGTCCACCACCAGGGCCCCGGCAGGAGGAAGGGCGGTTCCCTCCCGCAAGAGGTGGTGTAGAAGGAGATGGTGGTTCACCACCACAACCTGCGAACCCGCCGCCCGTTGAACGGCCCTGAAGTAGAAACACCGGCGGTAATAGGGACACATCTGCCCCATGCAGTACTCCCCGCTGCTACCCAGATGAGGGGAAAGCGAAGAGAAGGGAGACTTCTCCAGGTCTCCATCACCCGTCTCCCGGGTCCATTCCAGCACTCCCGCCACTGCGTCTCTCTCGCCACCCCTCTTGTTGGCAAGCCAGTGTAGCCTGAAGAGACACAGATAGTTCTGTCTGCCCTTGATCAAGGTAACCTTGAAAGGAGTGGGCAACACATCTTCCAGAAGGGGAACCTCGTGGTCAAGTATCTGGTTCTGAAGGTTCTTCGTTGTGGTAGAGATGAGCACCGGTTCTTCCCTCTCCCAGGATGCCCTCACCGCTCCTGCCAGGTAGGCCAGGCTCTTACCCGTTCCTGTTCCCGCCTCCACTATGGTTATCCCTCCGCCCAGCAGGGTCTCCATCACCGCGCGGGCCATCTCCTCCTGTCCCTTGCGGTAGCTGAACCCCTTCCACCTGCGAGACAGCAATCCTCCAGGCGAGAAGAAGGCGTCCCAATCCGGCTCCACCGTCAAGCCTCTCCTCCCACAGGTGCCCAGAACTTCCTGAACTTTGCAAGAAAGAACCCCCTGCTGAATGCGGAGGTGAAGAGGGAGAAGAACCGATCAGAAGAGCACCGCCTTCCCTCCATAACCGCCCTTCTCTTCTGCAGCAGCAAGGGAAGGCTGAGAAAGGCGTCCAGCTTCGCCTTAAGGTATGCCCGCCACTGGCCACACCTGACGCAGAAGTAGAAGAGCATGGCAACCTCCCCCAAGAGATAGGGGAAGAGGCAGCGCAAGAAGATCCCCAAAGGGATATTCTTCACCCTCACGAAGGTGGCATTTCTAACCGTGTAGTACACGGAGGTGTGGCTCTCCTTTCCTATGGAGGACCTAACCTTGTGGTAAACCACTGCCCTGGGAGAATAGAAGATGCGCCATCCCTTCCACCTGATCCTCAAGGATAGGACCACATCCTCCCAGATGAGAAAGAAGTCTTCGTCAAAGAGGCCCGCCTCTTCCAGGCACTCCCTCTTGTAAAGGGCAGCCCCTGCGCAGGCAGCCATCACCTCCTCCTCCGCCGCTCGACAGGAAGAGGGCTGACCCTCTCCCATCTTGAACCCCTTCAAGGCTGTGGAGAAGCCGTCTCCTGCACTGTCTATGCGATCTTCTCCGTAAACCAGCAGTTTGGAAGCCACCGCCCCGCACCCCGGATGGCTCTCCATGGTGGCAACCAACTCCCTCAGCCACTCCCCCTCAGCCACCGCATCGTTGTTCAGGAGGGCCACAAGCTCACCCCTGGAAAGGGCAATGCCAATGTTGTTTGCCCTTGCAAAGCCCAGGTTCTCGCCGGTGGGCACCACCACCAGGGGGAGTCTCCCCTCAAAGGAGTGAACGATCCTCAAAGAGTCGTCCGTTGAACCGTTGTCCACGACGATAACCTCGAAAGGGGAAAGGCTCTGCTCCACCAGGCTGGCCAAACACTCCCCTATCACCCCCTCGCCGTTCCAGTTCACAACGATTACGCTGACCTTTGGCGGGGCACTCACGGGTATCTCTCACTCCCTTGGAGTGGCCACGATGTAGTAGCCCGGGGCAGAAAGGGAGTCCCTGTCCAAAGAGGGTATGAGCCTGGTAAGCTCTTCCAGCTCCTTCAAATAGGGAGTAGGTAGAGCAGCCGGTTGTGGCTCCATCCTCACCACTGCGAATCCCGCCTCTTCGAACATCTCCCTAAGGGTCTCCCTGGTGAAGAACCGAAGGTGCTCCACGCAGAGAAGCCCCACAGGCACGTAGTCGAATCTGCCCTGCAACAGGGCCCTAACCACGGGATAGAACCCCGTGTTGGGTACGGAGGTGATCACCGTCCCACCTGCAGCGATCCAGGACCTCACCTTCCCCAGGAACCCCCAGGGATCCCTCAAGTGCTCCAGAATGTCACCCAAAACCACAAGGTCAAACATGCCGTTCCAGCGAGGAGAACCCTCCTCAACGTCCATAACCTCCACCCTGTCCAGCACATTACGGGCAACCCTAGCAGACTCCTCCACCAGCTCGATTCCCCAAACCTCGCATCCCCACCTCTCCTTCAACAACCTGCCAAACTCGCCCTTGGCACAGCCCACGTCCAACACCCTCTTGGGAGGGGCAGGAACCAGGGAGAACATGTCTTCCCGGGGACTACTGTAGAAGTCCGCAAAGTAGTGAACGAGCCCCCCCGCTGCCATCACTCTCCCCTTCTGGGCCAGCGCCTTGAGAACATCGGAAAGAGGCAACCCCTGGTCAATGTGCCCCAACCTTTCAACCTCAAAGGCACCTATCCAGGGACTACACTCTCCCCTCACCTCCCTCCTCTCCCCTGACACGGCTCTGCCCACCTCACACAGGTCGGAAGGGGTCCAGTATCCCACGGGAAGCCCCTGCGAAGGAGGAAAAGAGGGACCCATGGGCAATGCCAATACCACCTCCTCTCCTTCCCCAAGAGCCGCCACCAAGGGCCTCCACCAGAGGGGAGGAAAGTAGGCCCTTCTGGTAAGGGAGAGCACCACCACCTGGGTACCAACCCCGCCGGCAACATCTCGAAGCTCACCAACTGTGGCTGCAGACGGCAGGGAGAGTGGCTCGGCTTCTCCTCCCGCACTCCTGCCAAAGGTGTCGAGGCTCTGCCTCTCCAGCCACCTGCCCGGCATCCCTCCCTCCCACACCTCGTCGTGGGGAAGATACGCCAACAGAACGGGACGTCCACAACTATCTCGGGTCAACCAGTACATCTGTCCTCCTCAGCTTCATCTCGCCCAGGAAAGTTAAGCAGAAAGGTACAAAACCAAGGGGACAAAGTCCAATTCCTGCCTTGCACCTCCAGAAAGGAGGACTACCTTCCTTCACCTTGACAAACCCACGGCGGTGGGTGTTCTCTCACAGTGGGCATCTTGCTAACCACCTTTTGAGGAGGAGTAGAGTTGAACAGAGAAGAGCTTGAAGAACGATTCCTCCCGCCCAAAGAGTTGTGGCCGGAGATAACCATACCCCCTGAGGTACCGATGCCGCCGAAGGCCAATCTGGCCTACGCCCTTCTCGACAGGCACGTGGCAGCGGGAAAGGGAAACCAAATTGCGGTGAAAGACTGCGGAACCACCTACACCTACGGGGAACTTCAAGAGGGATCGCTGCGCATAGCCCACGGGTTGCTGAAGCTGGGAATAAAGAAAGGGGACCGCGTCTCGTACATGCTGAACAACACCAGAGAGGCCATAATGGTGAACTTCGCCCTTCAGAGAATAGGTGCAATCGTTACCCCCTCCTCCCCTTACTGGACCAGAGAACACCTCAGGTTCATCCTCAACAACGTTGAGGTCTCCCTTTGCGTGGTTAGCGCAGAGTATCTATCGAAGATAGAAGGGGTGAAAGAGGAGGTTCCTTCCCTCAAGTGGATAATGGTCATTGGAGACGACAAACTGTGCAGGGAACGGGGCTACGTCTGCTTAGACAGGATGCTAGATACCGAAGAGGACTCCTACTTTCTGGAAGAGATGGACCCTGAAGACATAGGCGCGGTTCTCCACACCTCGGGCACCACGGGGAGACCCAAAGGCTGCGTGCACAAGGTGAAGAGCATCCTGGCAGAGTGCTACCTGGTGAACAAGTACGTGTGGCGCCTGGTGGAAGGGGACGTGCTGGGGGGCTCCGCACCGGTATGCCTGGCAGCGGGATACGGCACCTTCTGCCTAATACCTTTCTGGGCAGGCTCAACCATTTCTCTCATACCAAAATTCTCACCCAGAGGGCTGGTGGAGGCAATCGAAAAGGACGGGGTGACCGTTCTTACCGGTCTCACAAACACCTACAAGGCCCTGTTGGGATACCCCAACTGGAGCGAGGAGACCATGAGACACCTGAGGTTGTGCACCGCAGGGGGTAGCACCCTCGATCCCCCCGTCTACCGAGAGTGGTTAGAGAGGGTGGGCAGACCCATCTACGAGGGACTGGGGGCAACCGAGATGCTACACCTGGTGCTTTCTAACGCGGTGCGCATGAGGCCAAAGGCGGGCTCCATCGGTTTTCCCATACCGGGATTCCAGGTGGAGATAGTGGATGAAAGGAACAGGCCCTGCCCTCCAGGAGAGATGGGCAAGATGATAGTGAAGGGACCCACGGGGGTCATCTACTGGAACGCCCACCGCATACCGGAGCTCCTGGAGAAGCAAAAGAGAAACGTGGTCGACGGATACACCTGTTTAGGAGACGTGATGACCAGGGTGCCCTCGGGCTACTACTACTTCGTGGCAAGGGTGAAGGACCTCATCCACAAAGAAGGAAAGACCATAGGTCCACTGGAGATAGAGGAGCTGCTCATCACCCACCCCTACGTGGAAGACGCGGGAGTGGTCTCCCTACCAAAGGAGGGAAACGAGGAGGACGAAGAGATCGTGGCCTTCGTGGTGACCCCATGGGGAGACGACCTATCCATCGAGAAGAGGAGGGAACTGAAGCAGTTCTGTAAAGAGAACCTGGACGCAGACTACAAGGTGCCCGACTGCATCGAGGGAGTGGCGTTCATTCCTCGAACCCCTGCAGGAAAGCCCCTTCGCAACATACTGAGAAAGTGGGAGATAGGAAGGAGACTGGAGAGACAACGCAGGGCCCGCTACAAAGGCGAGGCAAAAGACGAGTGCTCTTGAAGTCTCAAATCCAAAACTTTCGCAACTCCACCCCTTGACAGCCCTAACCCATCCCTACTACATCACTCCCTCAGCGTTGGCCGAAGTGGCGGAACTGGTAGACGCGCTATCTTGAGGGGGTAGTGGGCGTTTGCCCGTGCGGGTTCGAGTCCCGCCTTCGGCACCATGATTCGGGGCGTGGCGCAGTCTGGTAGCGCACTGGCATGGGGGGTCAGTGGTCGGCCGTTCGAATCGGCTCGCCCCGACCATCTCCCCTTTCCCAGAACGGAGGCGTCCAGAGATGCTCATTCTTCTCTCCAACGACGACGGCATATGGGCCAGAGGGCTCAAAGTGTTGGAGGAGTCTCTGTCTCAGTTGGGAAGATGTTGCGTTGTGGCCCCAGACCGTGAGAAGAGCGCCGCGAGCCACTCGGTAACCCTTCACCGCCCCTTGAGGGTAGAAGAGATCGCTCCAAACCACTTCGCCGTTGACGGAACTCCAACCGACTGCGTGATCCTGGGGGTACACAAGCTGGCAGGATCCAAACCAGACCTTCTGGTCTCGGGAATAAACGACGGGGGGAACATGGGAGACGATGTGAGCTACTCGGGCACGGTCTCAGCAGCCATAGAGGGAACCATCCTGGGTATCCCATCCATTGCAGTATCCCTGGCCAGGGGGGAACGAAGAAACTTCGAGGTGGCAGGAGAGGTCATCAGGCGGATAGTTCCCTGGGTGGCAAGGTACGGCCTTCCCAAAGACGCCCTGCTAAACGTGAACGTACCCGACGTCGGGGGTCTCGGCGAACTTAAGGGAATCAGGTGGACGAGGCTGGGAAAGCTCTCTTACGTGGACACCCTGGCGGAGATGAAGGATCCCCGGGGCAAGACCTACTACTGGGTGGGGGGTACCCCAGTGAGAGACGAAGAGAACGGCGCCGACACCGACCTGGTGGCCGTTGAAGAGGGATACGTCTCAATCACCCCCATAAGGCTCGACCTGACCCACAACAGGGCACTCAGAGAACTGAGCGCCCGATGGGAGTTAAGACTGTGAAAGTTCGCCAAAAAGAGCTGGAGAGGCGCCGCAGAGAGATGGTGGAGCTGATCCGGCACAGGGGCGTAAAGGACGAGAGGGTTCTCGAGGCCATGCTCCAAGTGCCTCGCCACCGCTTCGTTCCACTACACCAGCAAGAGATGGCCTACGAGGACACCCCCCTCTCCATCGGCCTGGGACAGACCATATCACAACCCTACATCGTTGCCCTAATGACCGAGGCCCTACAATTGAAAGGCAACGAGAGGGTGCTGGAGATAGGTACGGGTTCGGGCTACCAAACGGCAGTTCTCTCCCAGCTGTGTCATTGGGTCTACACCGTTGAGAGACTGCCCGAGCTCTCACAGAAGGCAGAGGAGACGCTGAAGGCACTTGGATACAGCAACATCTCGTTCTGCGTGGGAGACGGAACGCTGGGATGGAAGGAACACGCCCCCTACCAGGCCATCATGGTGACTGCCGGTGCCCCCAAGGTACCCAGACCTTTGATTGACCAGCTAGACACGGGGGGGCGGCTTGTGATCCCGGTAGGGAGTCAATCGCACCAAGAACTGTTGAGGATCGTGAAGGAGGATGGTAAGGGAAGGCTTCGGCGTGAGTCGTTGGGGGGATGCATATTCGTGCGTCTCATTGGGGAGGAGGGCTGGAATTAGGGAAGGACGAAACGATCTATGGAGAGTCGGGGCGTAGCGCAGCCTGGTAGCGCACCAGCTTCGGGAGTTGGGTGTCGGCCGTTCGAATCGGCTCGCCCCGACCACTCTTCTTCGATCCAAAAGAGACCCCCCGTGATGGTGGGGGTTATAGGGGCAGCAGCCCCCCCTGAAGAGCTCAAAGAAGAGGCCTTTCTACTGGGAAGAGGGATAGCTCAACGGGGTTGGATACTGGTCTGCGGTGGGCGCACGGGGGTGATGGAGGAGGCCGCCCGTGGCGCCGCCGAAGAGGGGGGAATAACCGTGGGCATACTACCGTCTTCCTCAACCGAAGAGGCAAACCCTTACATCCTATGCCCAATAGCCACGGGGATGGGTTCCGCCAGAAACTCCATCATCATCACCACCTCAAGAATACTCGTGGCGGTGGGCGGAGGATACGGAACCCTTTCGGAGATCGCCCTGGCTCTGAAGGCGGGCAAGACCGTGCTGGGCCTAAAGAGCTGGGAGATTCCCGGTATGGTGAAGGTGGCAGACCACGCTCACGCCCTGAAGATCCTGGAGGACACCCTCTGATGCCCACGACAACAACAGAAAGCCCCTTCTTTAAAAGGCTGGCCTTCCTGGCCATCACCATTCTCCTCCTCTTCACTCTGGGAACGATCCCGGCAAGGGGAAAAACCCAGAGTGGGTACATACACCACAAGGTGAAGAAGGGAGAGACCCTCTACCGGATCGCAAAGAGATACGGGGTCTCCGTCAAGGCCATAATGAGGGCCAACGGCATCAAGGATCCCAAGAAGGTAAGGGTGGGCAGGGTGCTGGTGATTCCAAAGAGAAGGAGTACACACAAACCGTCCTCAAAGCGCCGTTCTACCTCCCCTCTCAGCCACCGATACTCAAAGAAGAGGGTCGGAGAGTTCGCCTTTCCAGGCAAGGTGTTGCACATGGACTACGGTGTTAACCACGGCCTGGATCTCAAGCTGGCAGGAGGCATCGTAAGGGCAGCAGGCGACGGAAAGGTGATCTACCGCACCACCTCCATGCTTGGGTACTCCTCGGTGCTAATTATCCAGCATTACGGGGGATTCGAGACGGTCTACGCAGGGAAGAACGTGGAGTGGTCAAAGGAGAAGGGAGAGTGGGTGATGCAAGGAGAGATAATTGGAACCGTGAAGAGCGGTTTTCCCCTACACTTCGAGATTCGCCGCAAGGGACAGCCCCTGCCGGCGCTCAAGTACCTGAAGAGATGAGAGAGGAGACCAGATGCGAGTTACCGTGATAGGAGCAGGATACGTTGGCCTCGTCACCGCTGCAGGTTTTGCGGAGTTCGGCAACGAGGTGATCTGCGTTGACAAGGTTAAGGATAAGATAGAGACCCTGAACAGGGGAGAGATACCCTTTTACGAGCCAGGGCTGAAAGAGCTGGTTGAAAAGTGCGTGAAGGACGGCAGGCTGGAGTTCACCCAGGAGATAGATAGGGCCATACGGGAGGCCCTGGTCATATTCATAGCCGTTGGAACCCCTCCCCGGGGAGACGGGGGAGCAGACCTATCCCACGTGGAGGAGGTGGCCAGAACCATCGCCGAGAACCTGAACGACTACAAGGTGGTTGTGACCAAGAGCACCGTCCCGGTAGGAACTGGTGACAAGATAGAAGCCATCATCAACTCCACCAAGAAGGGAGATGTGGAGTTCGACGTGGCCTCAAATCCCGAGTTCCTCAGAGAGGGTTCGGCGGTCTACGACTTCCTGCATCCGGACAGGGTGGTGATAGGAACCGAGAGTGACTCGGCCAGGGCTATACTGAGAGACCTCTACCGTCCCCTCTACCTCAGGGACACACCCTTCGTATTCACCACAAGAAAGACCTCTGAGCTCATCAAATACGCCTCAAACTCCTTTTTGGCCATGAAGATCTCTTTCATCAACGAGATAGCCAACCTCTGCGACCTGGTGGACGCAGACGTGCACGTGGTGGCAAAGGGAATGGGCCTCGACGGCAGGATAGGCCCGAAGTTCCTCCATCCCGGGCCGGGATACGGCGGGTCCTGCTTTCCAAAAGACACCATGGCCCTGCGCAAGATCGCAGAGGAGGCAGGGTACAACTTCAGGCTGGTCCACTCCACGATAGAGGTGAACCGGCACCAGAGGGAGGTGGCCGTAAAGAAGATCGAAGAGGCAGCAGGCGCCCTGAAGGGCAAAACCGTGGCCTTGTTGGGACTCTCCTTCAAACCAAACACCGACGACATCAGAGAGTCCCCCGCCCTCGACATCGCCCTGAGGCTGCTGGACAAGGGCGCAAAGCTGAGGGCCTTCGATCCCGCGGCCATGAAGACCGCGGCAGAGGTGCTAAAGGGCAAAGGGGAGGTATTCTACGCAAAGGACTCTTACGAGGCGGCCCAGGGAGCAGACCTGCTTGTGGTCGCAACAGAGTGGAACCAGTTCAGAAACCTCAACCTCCAGAGGCTGAAAGAGGCTCTGAAAGAGCCCGTTGTGGTAGACCTGCGCAACGTCTACGAACCCGAAAAGATGAAGGGGCTCGGCTTCAGGTACTGGGGAATGGGAAGGAGATGAAGAGGTGTTTGTGATGGGAAACCTTTTGAGAGCAATAGCACAGATACTCAACATGGTGTTAAACATCTACATGTGGATCGTGATCATAGCGGCCCTGATCTCCTGGGTTAATCCCGATCCCTACAACCCGATAGTGCGCTTCCTCTACAGGGCCACAGAGCCCGTCTTCCAGAGGGTGAGAAGATTCGTGCCACCCATGGGTGGCATAGACCTATCGCCCTTGATCGTTCTGCTTGCCATCTACTTCCTCCAGTACTTCCTGGTTACCACCCTGCTACAATTATCCTTGAGACTTGGATGATCCCGTCTTGGCTCCAGGAACACCCCGAGGGTGTGGTCATACTGGTAAAGGTCCAACCCAGGGCCTCTCGAGCGGGTATAGAGGGAGAGGTGGGAGAACGGCTCAAGGTTAAACTCAACTCCCCTCCAGCCGAAGGGAAGGCCAACAGGGAGCTTATCGAGCTGATCGCCAAGAGGCTAAAGGTAGCCAAGTCGCAGGTCTCTCTGGTAAAAGGGGAGAAGGGAAGAGAGAAGAGTCTGCTGTGCAAGGGTATGAACGCGAGGGATGCCGCAGGACTCCTGGGAGGTGATTGAGCTGTTCTCTCCGCTCAGGTTCGAAGAAGGGGTGCTTCAACTGCTCGACCAGAGAGGGTTGCCCGAAAGGGAGGAGTGGGTAGAGTGCCGTACCCCGCATCAGGTGGCACAGGCCATCAAGGAGATGGTGGTGAGGGGCGCTCCAGCGATAGGCATAGCAGCTGCCTTCGGAATGGCCCTGGCCCTGTGGGAGACCGAAACCCACTCAAAGGAAGAGGGCCTGAAGGCCCTCAAGGCATCAAAGGTGCCCCTGGCATCGAGTCGTCCCACTGCAGTTAACCTGTTCTGGGCCATAGAGAGGGTGATGCGTGCAGCAGAAGGGTCAGAAGAGGCGAACCTGCGAGAGGTGGTAACCAGAGAGGCGTTCAGAATCTGGGAAGAGGACAAGGAGCAGAACCTCCGGATAGGGGAGTACGGGGGCAGGTTGCTGAAGCCCGGTTCCCGGGTGTTGACCCACTGCAACGCAGGTGCACTGGCAACCGGTGGATACGGTACCGCCTTGGGGGTCATACGCTGGGGGTTTGCCAACGGCAAGGTGGCCAAGGTCTGGGTGGACGAAACCAGGCCCTTGCTCCAAGGGGCACGCCTCACAGCGTGGGAACTGGCCAAGGAGGAGATTCCCCACACACTGATCACCGACAACATGGCGGGATGGCTGATGCAAAGGGGAGAGGTGGATGCCGTGGTGGTAGGTGCAGACAGGATCACCTCCCAAGGCTTCGTTGCAAACAAGATAGGCACCTACCCCTTAGCGGTGCTGGCCTCTCATCACGGGATACCATTTTACGTGGCGGCTCCCACCTCTACCATAGACTGGGAGATGAAAGAGGGTTGGGAGATACCCATAGAGGAGAGGGACTCAAAAGAGGTATCCCGTTGCGGGGGTAGTCCCATCACCACGCCCCAAACCTCCATCTACAACCCTGCTTTCGACGTTACTCCCCCTCAACTCATCACCGCAATTGTGACCGAGAAGGGAGTGGTGTTCAATCCGGCAAGCTCCGGGATGCACCAGGTAAGGGGAGAGTAGGGTGAAGATCACCTGCCCAAACTGCGGTACCTCCTACCACTTGAGAAAGGAGCTGATCACCTCCAAGGGACTCAAGCTGGTCTGCAAGAAGTGCGGTCACGCCTTCGTAGTGAGACTCAAGGAGAAGAGAGAGGCCACACCCAAGCCCCCAACCCAAGAACCGAAAAGAGAAGAAGTGGTCCCAGAACCCGAGGAGGAGAGGGCAGAAGACAAACCCACCATGCCAGAGGCGGTTGTGCGGGAAGAGGACCCTCTTCCCCTAATAACCCCCCCTTCAAAACCACCTCCTCCCCAGAGGAGGTGGCCACCCTTACTCACCTATCTGATCTGCCTCTCCATCATCGCCGCGTGCGCAGGGTGGATACGGTGGAGAAGCTATCGCAACTGGCGGGATGCGGCGGTAGAACTGGCCCAGCTATACAAGTCCCACGGATACCTGCACGAGGCCTTGCTTTCCCTGCGCAACTCCCTGGAAGAGCATCCTGACTCTCCAGAGGTGAACTACCAGATGGGAGAGCTACTATACCTGCTGGGAAGAAGAGAAGAGGCCATACCATTCTTCAAAAAGGTGCTGCACAACGGGGGATTCCCCTCGGAGGCAAAGGGATCCCTGATGCTGCTGGCAGGAGAGTTGGACGCAGGAGTTAGATGGCTATCCCAAAGGATGGCCTCATCGGATAACGAAACCAAGGGCATGCTCTTGAACGACATCGCCCTGGGAGAGATCTTTGCCAGAAGAGAGCCCGACGCCTGGGGAGACCTGAAGAAGGCACAAGGGCTTTGGCCCAGCCCCGTACCGCGGTTCAACCTGGGCACACTGGCCCTACAACAGGCAGACGGGCCATCCTGCGTTCAACAGCTGGAGAGCTTAAGACAGGAGTTCCCGGGAAATCCGTTGATACTCAACAACCTCGCCCTCTGCTATGCCCTTCTTGGAGAGAAGGACAAGGCCACGTTCCTTCTCAACTCCGCAGTGGACCACTCACTCTACAGCCCATACATATGGAAGAATCTGGCCATTCTCACTGGCAACCAGCTGATTCCCCTCTACCAGGCAGAGGCAGACGAGATAAAGGGAGACGACCTGGCCGCTGTGCCCTACGTATTCGCCTTTTCCTGGAAGGTGGCACCCGAGGAAGAGAGGTGAGAGGAAGACGCTCCGTGGGAATAGACATCGGAGGCACCGCAATAAAAGGGGTGCTAATGGAAGACGGGAAAGTATCCCAAAAGAGGAGCATTCCATCGCCAGCAAGCAGTGCCGAGCTCTTGGTAGAGGCGGTAACCGATCTGGTTAGCCAGCTGGAAGGTCGGGGGAGGCTACCCGTGGGCGTAGGAATAGCCTCTCCCTACCTCCACCAGACGGGAGAGATGGTGGATCCCCCCAACCTCGCCCTCAAAGGCCGCTATCCCATCAAGAAGGCCCTGGAGGGGGTTCTGGAACGCCCTGTGGTGGTGGAGAACGACGCCAATGCCGCTGCCTTTGGAGAGTGGGCCTTGGGATCGGGAAGGAAGAGCAGGGTGATGCTCTGTCTCACACTGGGAACGGGGGTGGGAGGAGGAATGGTGATCGAAGGCGAGCTATTCAGGGGAGCCCACGGACTGGCCGCCGAATTTGGCCACATAACGGTAGACCCGGCGGGTCCCCTGTGCGGCTGCGGCAACAGGGGATGCCTCGAGGCCATGGCATCCGCCACGGCCCTCAAGAGGATTTATGGACAACTGAGGGAAGGTGGAGGCCAGACAGCCGAAACCACAGATCCAAAGGAGATATTTCGTCTGGCCAAAGAAGAAGAGCCCTTTGCACAAAGGGCCCTTGAGATGGTGGGGGAGGCGCTGGGAACGGGACTCGCGTCCCTGATAAACGCCCTGGATCCCGACACGGTCGTGGTGGGCGGTGGACTATCCAACGCCTGGGAGATACTATGGCCTTCCGCAAAGGGCGAAATGGAAAAGAGGCTCTTGGCCCCCAAACACCGGAGGGTAGAGGTTATACCCGCCAGTTTGGGCACCTGGGGAGGAGCCATGGGCGCCGCGTGCCTGGCTGCAAGGACTTGAGATTTTCCAAGTTACTTTAACTTGTTGAGAAAGGGAGGAGCACAATGAAGGTCACTCTAAGCGTGATCAAGGCAGACGTGGGTGGATACGTTGGACATAGCCACATGCACCCCAAACTGGAGGAGGTCGCAAGGGAGTGCCTGGAAGGGGCAAAGGAAGACAGGCTTATTCTGGACTTCAGCGTACTCCACTGCGGTGACGACCTGGAGCTCATCATGACCCACACCAAGGGGGAAGAAGACCAGGAGATCCATCGCCTAGCCTGGGACACCTTCATGAGGTGCACCGAGGCAGCCCAGAATCTTAAGCTCTACGGCGCAGGCCAGGACATGCTGGCAGACGCCTTCAGCGGCAATGTGAAAGGGATGGGACCCGGCGTTGCAGAGATGGACATAGACAACAGGGAGAGCGAACCCATCCTGATATTCATGGCAGACAAGACCTCCCCTGGGGCGTGGAATCTTCCCCTTTTCAAGATGTTCGCAGATCCCTTCAACACCCCTGGTCTGGTGATAGACCCCAAGATGCACGACGGCTTCGTCTTCGAGGTTATGGACGTGAAGGAGGGGCTAAGCATCAAGCTGGGCTGCCCAGAAGAGATGTACGACCTGCTGGTACTCATCGGAGCCCCAGACAGGTACATGATCAAGGGGATCTACTCCAAAGAAGGCAAGGTGGCGGCCAAGGCCTCGGTGCAGAGGCTCAACATGATGGCCGGAAAGTACGTGGGTAAGGACGACCCCGTCCTGATCGTGAGAACCCAGAGCGGCTTCCCTGCCGTGGGAGAGGCCCTGGAGCCATTCAGCTTCCCTCACCTGGTGGAGGGATGGATGAGGGGATCCCACAACGGCCCCTTCACCCCTGTATCCTTCAAAGAGGCAAACCCCACCAGATTCGACGGTCCCCCCCGGGTGATCTGCGCAGGATACCAGCTCTGCAAAGGGATACTGGTAGGACCGGTGGACATGTTCGACGATCCAAGCTACGACTACACCCGTCAGAAGGCGTGGGAGATCACCGACTACATGAGACGCCACGGTCCCTTCGAGCCCCACAGGCTGCCCCTGGAGGAGATGGAGTACACCACCATGCCCGAGGTGATGAAGAAACTCAGGGACAGGTTCACCAAGGTGTAGGTAGAAAGGCTTACCAGAACCCCCGGGCGCTCTTCCCGGGGGTTTTCAATTTTCAAGATCGGCCCTTAGGAAAATCCCCTTGTATCTCAATTAACTCTCGGTTAGTAAGGGGCCGTTCGTAACAGAAAAAAGGGGGAGGAAGGATGCCCATACCCAAGTTCAAGGCGTGGAATCAGGTTCCCGAGAAGACCCCGTTGGAAGGGGTGTCGATGAGAACAGTCTGGGGAGAGAAGGCCATGATGGCCCTCTTCAACATCGATCCAGAGGCAGAGGTGCCCCTGCACCACCATCCCCACGAACAGCTGGGAATGGTGTTGGAGGGAAGCATAACCTTCGTGGTGAACGGGGAAGAGGTTGAGCTCACCAAAGGAACCACCTACGTGATACCCGGCGGGGTTGCCCACAGCGCAAGGGCCGGAGAGAACGGAGCAGTGGTTCTGGACATCTTCTCCCCGCCCCGGGAAGAGTACAAAGATTAAAGGCTCCTCGTCTACGAGGGCTTCGGGAGGAAGAGATGGAGACAGTTGAGTACATCTGGATGAACGGAAAGTTGGTGAAGTGGGAAGAGGCACAGGTACACGTGCTGACCCACGCCCTGCACTACGGGCTAGGGGTCTTCGAGGGAATACGGTGCTACGACACCCCCAAGGGTCCGGCGGTCTTCAGGTGCAGAGAGCACCTGAGAAGACTGCTACACTCCGCCCACATCACCCGCATGGAGGTGAGCTACACCGTAGAAGAGCTGAGAGCCGCCCTCTTTGAAACCATCAAGGCCAACAGCTTGAAATCATGCTACATCCGGCCTATTCTATTCTATGGCTACGGAAATATGGGGCTCTATCCCAAAGGAAACCCCATAGAGGCGGTGATAGCCTGCTGGCCTTGGGGGGCCTACCTGGGAGAGGAAGGGCTTGCGAAGGGAATAAGATGCTGCACCTCGTCTTTCACTAGACACCATGTGAATATCGCCATGACCAAGGCCAAGGTGTGTGGCAACTACGTCAACTCACAGCTGGCAAAGATGGAGGCCATCGAGAACGGATACGACGAGGCATTGATGCTTGACGTGGATGGTACCGTATCTGAAGGAACGGGGGAGAACCTCTTCATAGTGAGAAACGGCGTATTGAAAACCCCTCCCCTCTCGGGGGTGTTGGAGGGAATCACGAGAGACTGCGTGATCACCTTGGCGGCGGAGATGGGAATAGAAACGGTGGAGGCAAAGATAACCAGAGACGAGCTCTACATAGCAGACGAGGTCTTCCTCTGCGGTACCGCAGCAGAGATAACCCCCGTCAGGGAGGTGGACCACAGGACCATTGGTGAAGGCAAGCCAGGTCCAGTGACCCAAGAGATACAGAGCAGGTTCTTCAAGGTGGTGAAGGGAGAAGACGAGAGCCACAGCCAGTGGTTAGACTTCGTGGAGTAAGGAGGTGCTGCCATGCCAATCTACGAGTACCGGTGCAGGGTATGCGACACCAGGTTTGAGCTACTCAGGTCGTTCAGCGACACGTCTCCTGTCACCTGTCCCAAGTGCGGAGGAGAGGTGAAGAGACTCATCTCGCGTAACTCCTTTATTCTCAAGGGAAGCGGATGGTACGCCACCGACTACGCCTCCAAGAACGGTGGAGGCAGCTCTCACACCACTTCCTCTGGAGGTGGAGATAGCCACTCCGGCGGCTCAGAGTCAAAAGGGTCCTCAAGCTGCTCGCCCATGGGATGCAGCAGCTGCGGAGGGTGTTCAAGCAAGTGATCAACCTTAAGGAGGTGGAGGGAGTTGAAGAGATACAAGAGGGTGGCTGAAGCGGTTCTTGAGAGGACAATAATAGACCTGTTGAAGCCCATAGCCGAGAATCGCAAGAAGACCGCCGACTGGACCAGCGCCTACCAGTGGGTGTTCAATCCGGACAACGGCAGCATTTTGAGGTTTGAGCTCTGCTGCGAGGTGTTGGACGTTAATCCCGATCAGCTTAGGGAGAAGCTGAGAGAGGCATGCTCTTCACGGATAAACGCCCTAAGGGTGCTCTGCAAGAGCAGGAAGATGGACATAAACGACATCAGCGACATAGAAGGGCTGGAAGAGCTGCTTCAGGAGGGCAAGGAGACCTCGGTGGACTTCATTGTCGATTCTTTGCGTAGAGGATCCGTAGCCCCTCAAGAGTGAGATCCGTGTCCACCTTGTCTATGCACTGAGAGGCGGTGGCCAGCAAGGGAGCCAACCCTCCCGTGGCCACCGTGATCGCATCTTCACCCAACTCCCCCTTCAACCTGGTTATCATCCCGTCTATCAGGGAGACGTATCCGTAGAAGATACCAGATTGCATGCTCTCAATGGTGTTCTTGCCTATCACCCTTGAAGGCTCCCTTATCTCCACCCTGGGAAGCTGCGCCGTCTCGTTGAAGAGGGCGTTCATGGATATGCCTATTCCAGGTGATATGGCTCCCCCAAGGTACTCTCCCGTTCCAGAGATCACGTCGAAGGTGGTAGCCGTACCAAGGTCAACCACGATTGCCGGACCACCGTACTTGGTGTAGGTGGCCACGGTGTTCACTATTCTGTCGGTACCCACCTCCCGGGGATTGTCCACCGCTATGGGAACACCCGTCCTTATCCCAGGACCCACCACCAGAGGCTCGGTAGAGGTGAGTTCCCTCAAGGTGTCCCTCAAAACCTCCGTAAGGGGAGGCACCACGCTGGATATCACCGTCCCGGAGATCTCTCTGGTGGGAATGCCAAAGAGCTGAAAGAGCTGATGCACAACAACTAGGTACTCGCTGGAGGTGTTCTTCTTTCGGGTGGAGATCCTGAAGGAGTGCAAAAGCGTATCCCCCTTGTAGACCCCGAACACTATGTTGGTGTTTCCAACGTCTATCACCAAAAGAAGAGACATCTATCCCCTAATCTCCCTTCAGGTATCTCTCAAGAAGCAAGGCAGCCGCAACGCTGTCCCTCTTTCCCTTCTGCCTCCTCTCAGAAACCCCCCTCTCCCTCAAGAACCCCTTTGCCTCCCAAGTGGTTAGCCCCTCGTCCCACAGCTCAACCCTAAGTCCCGTCTCCTCCTCCACCCTGCGGGCAAATTCCCTCACCTCCACAGCCATCTCCCCCTCTTCGCCGTTCTCCAAGAGGGGAAACCCCACCACTATCCGCTCAACCTCCCACTCTTGCACCACACCCCGCAACCTATCCCAGAAAGAGGCGTCCAGGTGGAGTATCGGTAGCGGGCGGGGAAGGCCACCCCTGGCGTGGCATACCGCCAACCCCACCCTCACTCTCCCGTAGTCTATGGCCAGAATGCGCATTACTGCCGGACAACCTGTCCGACTCTATCCAATGGCTCACCCCGAAGAACAACTGGAAGAGGCACCAACCGACAGAGAAGAGGTGGAGCTGGAGAAGGCAGAGGGAATCAACTGGGTATCCTTGCCCCCGCACTTGGGACAAGCGATCTCCTCTTCCTCCTCCTTCCCGGGAAGGACCAGCTTTGTGAATCTCTCCCTACAGCTTTTGCAGAGAAACTCGTAGATGGGCATGGGTTAAACCACCTCCCTGACCACGAGGATCTACTTGGCCGCCGCCTTGTTAAGGGCTGCCACTATGGCTGCCTTGGGCTGCACGCCTATTATCTGGTCAACCAGCTCCCCGTTCTTGAAGATGAGCAGAGTGGGTATGGCCCTGATCCCAAACCTCCCTGCAAGGCCAGGGCTCTCGTCAACGTTAACCTTGCCAACCTTAACCTTACCCTTCATATCCTTGGCAATCTCCTCCACCACCGGGGCGATCATGGAGCACGGACCACACCACACGGCCCAGAAGTCCACCAGCACCGGTACCGACGATTTAATCACCTCTTCCTCAAAGTTACCCTCGTTGAGGGTGATCACATCTTCTGACGCCATACTATCCTCCTGGATATCAAGGTAGAACCCTTGGTCATCAAGGGATTCTCATTCTGGGTGAAGATGATACCCCTAAGGGTCAAGCTGTCAAGTGTGAGGCAAGCGGAGCATGCACACCCCAACCCAGATAACACCGTCTCAAAATATAGGGAAAGAGGAGCACATTCCCTCGCAGAAGGGAAATGGCCCACCACGATTTATGCCGGGCACCAAGGGAACCTCCCCCAATCAAACGCCGTTAACCGCCAAATTTTTTCTTGCGAGCAGTGTTGACAATTGCATTTGTGTGCACTATCTCAATCTCCGAAGGAGAGAAGGGGGAAGAGCGGAGGCAGGGCTCCTCTCCAGTAGCGATTCCAGAGGTTGAAACGGGCGAGAAACCCACTGAGGAGGTGCGGTATGAGTCTAAAGGAGAAGCTTGCTGCAAAGATACCCGCAGCAAAGGAGCGGTACAACAAGATCCGCAAAGAGTACGGCTCGGTAGTGATCGATCAGGTTACCGTGGGCCAGGTGGCAGGTGGAATGAGGGGAATCAAGTCCCTTCTGACGGACATCTCCTATCTCGATCCCATGGAGGGCATCAGGTTCCGTGGCTACACCATCCCCGAGACCCTTGAGAAGCTGCCCAAGAGGGATGGGGCAGAGGTTCCCCTCGTAGGCGGTTTCTACTACCTTTTGCTCACCGGCGACATTCCCACTCTGGAAGAGGCAGAGGAAGTTGAGGCCGAGTGGAAAGAGAGAGGTCAGGTTCCCGAGTACGTGTACGAGGTTATCCGTTCCCAGCCCCGTGACACCCATCCCATGACCCTCTTCTCCCAGGCGGTTCTGGCCATGCAGAGGGAGTCGGTGTTTGCCAAGAGGTACGCCGAGAAGAGCATGACCAAGGACGATTACTGGGATGCAATGTACGAAGACTGCATGAACATGCTGGCCAAGCTGCCCACCATTGCAGCCTACATCTACAGAATGAAGTACAAAGGGGACACCCCCATCGCCCCCGATCCCGAGCTGGACTGGGGTTCCAACTTTGCCCACATGATGGGCGTGGAAGATCCCGACTACAAGGAGCTCTCTAAGCTCTACTTCATACTCCACAGCGACCACGAGAGTGGCAACGTGAGCGCCCATACCGCACACCTGGTGGCATCCGCACTCTCCGATGCCTACTACGCCTGGTGCGCAGGCCTCTGCGGACTGGCAGGTCCTCTCCACGGTCTGGCAAATCAGGAGTGCCTCGACTGGATCATCAACCTCTACAAGGGCTTTGGTAACAGGGTTCCCACCAAGGAGGAGATCGAGAAGTTCGCATGGGACACCCTCAACAGCGGTCAGGTCATACCCGGCTACGGCCACGCCGTGCTCAGAAAGACCGACCCAAGGTACACCGCTCAGCGCGAGTTCGCCTTGAAGCACCTCCCAGACTACGACCTCTTCAAGGTGGTGAGCGTGGTTTACGAGGTGGTGCCCAAGGTTCTGGAGGCCCACGGCAAGGCCAAGAACCCCTGGCCCAACGTGGACGCTCACTCCGGCGTGCTCCAGTACTACTACGGCGTTACCGAGTACGACTTCTACACCGTTATGTTTGGCGTGGGTCGTGCCCTTGGAATCACCGCCAACATCATCTGGGACCGCGCAGTGGGTCAGCCCATCGAGCGTCCCAAGTCCATCACCACCGACATGCTGGAGGAGCTGGCAAAGAAGAACGCCTGATCCACGGCTCGATCAGAAAGGCCCCGGTGAACCGGGGCCTTTTTTATTGCAAATCTGGCCTATCCCTCTCAAATAGGGTATTAAGCCCCCCTATCCACAAGGGAAAGGAGAGATGATGTCCACCAGGAGGACCAGATGGGAGAGTTGATCCAGTTTCTCTTCGCTGGCATCACCATGGGGGCCATCTACTCGCTGGTGGGACTGGGGTTCAACCTCATCTACAACTCCACGGGGGTGATCAACTTCGCACAGGGAGAGTTCGTGATGCTGGGCGGCATGTTCCTCTACTCTCTCCAGCAGGTGTTCCACCTTCCCCTGGTGCCCTCCCTGCTGCTGGTCTTCGTTGGTGGAGGAATGGTGGGCATACTGGCCGAGTTTTCAACCATACGCCCATTGGCCAGACACGGCGTGATAACCATGATCATAGGCACAATAGGGCTATCCATTGCCCTGAAAGGGATAGCTATGGTGGTGTGGGGAAAGAACGCCCTCCAGGTCTCTCCCTTCGTGAGTGGAGATCCCCTTCCCTTCCTGGGCGCGGCCCTGGACCGGCAGGTGCTTCTGGTATGCATCCTCACCCTGCTGATCATGGTTCTCCTGTGGGCCTTCTTCGAACTCACCCTCGTGGGAAAAGCCATTCAGGCCTGCGCAATAAACCAGGTGGCGGCAAGGCTCGTTGGCATCCCCGTAGAGCTCATGGTGCTGCTATCCTTCTTCCTCAGCGGGGCAATATCCGCCCTGGCGGGGGCATTCATCGTGCCCATCACCTTGGTTGAGTACGGCATGGGAACGATGCTCGGGCTCAAGGGGTTCTGTGCCGCAATCCTAGGCGGCATAGGAAACAACCTGGGAGCCGTATTGGGTGGCATCCTGCTGGGACTCTTAGAAGGGCTCAGCTCCGGGTACATATCCTCAACCTACAAAGACGCCATCGCCTTTCTGCTGCTAATCGTGATCCTCATCTGGAAACCAGAGGGTATACTTGGCAAAGGCGAAGGGGAGAGGGTGTGATGCGAAGAGACTACGCCATTCTCGCCCTAATAGCCGTGGTTGTGATGGGAACCCTAACGGCAATAAACCAGGACTACTACTGCGAGGTTCTGCTCTTCACAGGACTGAACGTTCTGGCCGCCATAGGGCTATCCATGCTCACAGGGCTTGCGGGGCAAATATCCCTGGGACACGCCGGGTTCTACGGCCTGGGTGCCTACGTCTCTGGAGCCCTCTCCGCCCACATACACCTGCCAGTGATCCCCTCTCTCATTCTCTCCCTCTGCATAACCGCAGCCCTGGCCTACGCAATAGGCGTTCCAACACTAAGGCTGAAGGGACACTACCTGGCAATGGGAACCCTCGGCTTCGGCATAATCCTCTACATCCTCTTCCTGCAGCTCAAGCCCATAACAGGAGGGGCATCGGGTCTGGCGGGCATAGAACCGCTCTCCTTCGGATTTTGGGAGCCAACCACCCCCAAGGCCTACGCCTTGGTGGTATGGACCACCGTGCTCCTCACCCTGGCCCTCTGCGTAAACATCATACACTCCCCAGGTGGCATGGCACTGCGGGCCCTGCACGAAAGCGAGGTGGCAGCCTCTACGCTGGGGGTGGACGTAGCCTCCCTCAAGGTTCGAATCTTCGTGATGAGCGCGGTGCTTGCCGCCCTGGCAGGCGCCCTTTACGCCCACTACATCACCTTCATCAGCCCAGAGACCTTTGGGTTCATCTACTCGGTGAAGCTGGTGGTGATGATAGTTCTCGGTGGGCTCACCTCCCTGTGGGGAGCCGTGTTGGGTGGAACATTTCTCTCCCTGTTGCCAGAGGTGCTTCACGTGTTCGAGGACTACGAGGTGGTGATCTACGGGGTCATACTGCTGGGAGTGCTCATATTCTTCCCAAAGGGTCTCGCGGGACTCTTCGAGTACCTCTTCAAAGGAGTGAAACGATGCCTGCCATCCTGAGGATCTCCAAGCTCACCAAGAGGTTCGGCGGGCTGGTGGCCGTAAACGGGGTAGACCTGGAGGTGGAGAAGGGAAGCATCACAGCGGTGATAGGTCCCAACGGTTCTGGAAAGACCACCCTCTTCAACGTGATCTCGGGGGTGCTTCTCCCGGAAGAGGGGAGCATCCTCTTCAACGACAGGGAGATTGCAAGGGAACCCGCCCACAAGATCGCCCGCATGGGAATGGCAAGAACCTTCCAGAATCTCCAGGTGTTTCCATCCATGACGGTGCTGGAGAACGTGATGATGGGGGCATTCAGGCACCATCCCTCCTCGCTGTTGTCAGGGGGATTCCTGGTTAGAAGGAGCCAGAGAGAGATGGGAAAGATGAGGAATAAGGCCACCTCTCTGCTGGAGAAGATCGGTCTTAAAGAGTGGGCAGACCATAAAATAGAGGACATCCCCTTCGGAATACAGCGACAGGTAGAGATAATAAGGGCCCTGGCGTCAGAGCCCCACCTGCTGCTTCTGGACGAGCCCGCGGCGGGCCTCTCCACCAAGGAGACCCTTGAGCTAACCCGGTTCATCTCTTCCCTTCAAGACGGCAACCTGACCATACTTCTGGTGGAGCACGACATGGCATTGGTGATGCAGTTGGCCCAGAAGATCGCCGTTCTCAACTTCGGGGAGAAGATAGCAGAAGGAAACCCCGAAGAGATTCGCCATAATACAGCGGTAATCGAGGCCTACCTGGGAAAGAAGGGGGAGAATCGTGGCTAAGCATCAGGGTGAGGTGGTGCTCAAGGTGAAGAACCTCGAGGTCTTCCACGGCAAGATCAGGGGAGTGAAAGGCATGAGCTTCCACGTTCACCAGGGAGAGACCATCGCCCTCATTGGCCCCAACGGGGCCGGCAAGAGCTCGGCCCTCATGGCAATCTCTGGACTCGCCACCTGGAAGGGGGAGATAGAGGTGTTTGGTAGAGAGGCAAGGGGAATCTCTCCAACCACCCTGGTGAAGATGGGGGTGATCCAGGTTCCAGAGGGAAGGCAGGTATTCTCCTCCCTCAGCGTGGAGGAGAACCTGCTGCTGGGCAGCTACGGGGCAAGGCTCAACCGCTCTGAAAGAAGCGAAAGGCTACAAGAGGTCTACCACATCTTCCCTCGCCTGGCCGAAAGAAGGCGGCAGATGGCAGGCTCCCTCTCCGGAGGAGAGCAACAGATGCTGGCCCTCGGCAGAGGGCTCATGGGAAGCCCCAGGCTGCTACTGCTTGACGAGCCAAGCCTGGGTCTTGCCCCAATAATCGTCGACGAGATCTACCAGGTACTGGAAGACCTGAGAAGGGAGAAGAGGCTAACCATGGTACTGGTTGAGCAGAACGCATCCCTGGCCCTCCAGTTCTCACACAGGGCCTATCTCCTGGAGTCGGGAGTGGTGATCATGCAGGGCGAGAGGGAAGAGCTCCTCCAGGACAACACGGTTATAGAGGCCTACCTTGGAGGAGGGGGAGGATTCTTTGATTGAGTTGAAGGAGGGCGGAAAGATGGGCGAGAGCATGTGGAGTCCCCGGTACGAGACCATGGAGAGGGAAGAGATGAGGCAGCTGCAGCTGGAACGCCTGCAGGCATCGCTGCAGTACCTCTTCAGAAGGGTCCCATTCTACAAGGAGCGCTTGGTGGAACACAACGTGGGCCCAGGGGATCTCAACGAACTGGAAGACCTCAGCCTGTTCCCCTTCACCACGAAAGAGATGCTGCTTCAAGGATTCCCCTACAGCTTCTTTGCGGTGCCCATGAGGGCCATTGCCCGCATCCACACCTCCAGTGGCACCACTGGAAGGCCCATAGTGGTCGGCTACACGAAGAGGGACCTGAAGAACTGGGGAGACCTTATGGCGAGGTTGATGGTTGCTGCAGGGGTGGGAGAGCAGGACGTGGTGCAGATCTCCTTCAACTACGGCCTCTTCACTGGGGGATTCGGCTTTCACCACGGGGCAGAGCAGATAGGCGCCACCATAATTCCGGCGTCGGCCATGAGCCTCACCAGGCAGATAAGCACCATGCAGAACTTCAGGGCCACGGCCCTGGTGAGCCTGCCGTCCCACGCCCTGCGAATAGCCCACCACCTGGAAGAGGCAGATATAGACCCGCACACCCTCTCACTGCGCATAGGACTATTCGGGGCAGAACCCTGGTCAGAATCCACCCGCCAGCAAATCGAGGAGAAGCTATTGATAAAGGCAACGGACAACTACGGCCTGGCAGAGATGGGAGGACCTGGAGTCTCTTTTGAGTGCTCATGCTGCTGCGGGCTTCACATAAACGAAGACCACTTCTACCCAGAGGTGGTGAACCCCGAAACGGGAGAGGTGCTACCCGAGGGAGAAGAGGGAGAGCTGGTGCTAACCACCCTCACCAAAGAGGCGATTCCCCTGCTTCGCTACCGCACCGGCGACATCACCGCCCTCAACTACGAGCCCTGCCCCTGCGGCAGAACCCTGGTGAGGATGGCAAGGGTGAAGGGCCGCGTTGACGACATGTTCATTCTCCACGGCGTGAACATCTTCCCCAACCAAGTGGAAGAGATCCTGCTCTCCCACCCCGAGGTGGGCCCAAACTACCGCATCGAACTCTACCGGGAGAAGGGCAGAGACCTCTGCAAGGTAGAGGTCGAGGCCCACCTTGCCTCTCGCGAGGAGATGGAGAGGGTGGAAGATCTGCTTGGGGGAAAGATACAGGACACCATAGGGGTGGAGATGGAAGTTAACCTCCTACCACCGGGCTCCATAGAGCCACAAGGGGGCAAGCAGAAGGTGGTTGTAGACAAGAGGAAGATCTAAACTCAAAGCCTCTGTTATCTATCTAATCCCAGAATCCCAGAAAAAAAGGCGGGGAGAGACTCCCCGCCTTTTTTCGGTTCAAACAGCAGGTTACGGTGCCGCAGGACCACCAACGGGCCCGTTGTTGGGGTTCGAGGTAGGATCAAACTGGATCATCGCCCACGGAGACTTGTAGATGGTGAGGTCGTACTCGTAATCACCAAGCCCGGGTACCCTCACGAGGTCAAAGCCAATGGCGGGTACGAAGTTGTTGGTGTCAGCCGCATTGCCTACCACATCATAGATCTCCGTTCCGTTAGTGGCATTCAGAGGAGCGGCCCAAGCGGTGCTGTTACAGGTAGTGGTGTTGCCGCAGTTGATGGGCAAGAAGGTTGCTCCACCACCCTTGGTCTCCTCGCGGGCGTTGTCGTGGTCCAGCACAAAGTCACCCACCAGGTAGTAGCCCTCGGTGAACTCACCGCTGTTTAGCAGATCTGCCCCTGGACCCACGGCCTCAAACATGGCCTCGTGGGTGATGGAGAGCAGCTTGCCTGGAGAGGCGGTGCCCGGCACCGTGTGCTCGTCGGTGTCCCTGCAGGTCCACTTGAACTTCACATTCCAGTAGCTACCACCACATGGGGCTACCGCGGGAAGGTTGAAGTTGTAGTCCTTGTCAACCAGCCTGTCCAGCTTACCGCTGTAAGAGGTACCGTGGGTGTAATAGGCGTCGGCCCTTGCGGGATCGAATAGCAGCTTGGTGAAGTAGTGGTAGTGCTTGGTGAAGAAGTTGAGCATGAGATAGGTGATGAGGGTATTGGAGTCGTTGGTGCTGAAGTACGGCGCGGTGTAGCGGGTGAAGGTGGTCATCACGTTGTTGTTCCACAACTCCTCGATGTCGTCGATGCTACCGAACACCAAGGGAGTCCCCGCAGCCTCGGCGTCCATGTCGTCGCCAAAGGCCATGGTGGGGCCAAAGGTGGTTGCCCAGTCGGGACGGAAGAAGGGGTTGGCATTCTTCATGTCGCTACCCACGTAGTCGGGGTGAAGGATAAGCCCGTTGTACCCGCTCTTCACTTTCGTGCCGGGAGCGGTGTAGCCGTCGTCGATGTGACGATCGTAATCGCTGTCATTATCCGAGGTCCTAAACTGGGTGATGGTTGCCGCGTTGACACCCCATCCGCTCAAGCCGGCAAAGTCTATGAAGTACTCGGTGCCGTAAAGCAGCTCACCGTTGTCCACCAAGGCATCCTGTCCCTGGGTAGTCTTACCAACGTGGTCAACCTTGTGATTTCCAAAGATAGCATCCACCGTAGAGAATTTACCATTGGGATTGTTCGCATCCCAGGTGCAGCTGTCCTTGTAATCGGTGTTTGCCGCTACAAGCAGGCTCTTGAAGGGACCGCAGTTTGCCCAAAAAGCAGGCTCTATCAGTCCCTCAACAATAACCTCAACGTAGCCCTTGGGCAGCATGTTGGCAGCGTCGTCTGCGGCAATGTGAAGGTCAAGAAGCCTGCGAGTGTTGAAGGCTATGGTGACGTAACCGTTGCTGTCGTAGTACTTGGTGGGAATCAGCCCGCTGACCGCCAAGGTGTGGGAATCAGCACTAAAGAAACCAGGACCCGTGATCCCGTCGGCGTCGGTCACCTCCGGCAGAACCCAGAAGGTGAAGACGTCGTAGGGGGTGAGAATCACGTCGAAGTCCAGCACCTCGATGGAGCACTCAGCGGTTCTGAACCTCACATGGGCCTGCACGTAGTAGTTAACCGTGTTCACCAGGTAGAAGTAGTTGAAGTTGGTGGCCACGCTAACATCGTAGTAGGGATAGATCACCACGTCTCCCGGGGTCTCTCCCGTGGGCTCAATGGACCTCACCGCCTGGGCAGAGCCGATGAACACTCCGATCATCAGCAATGCCAAGGCCGGCACGGCCAACCTCTTAAACCATCTACTCATACTCTTTCCTCCTTCGCAAAGGTTTTTTCTTCTATCCCAAGCGGGGGCACGGGGCCCCCGCACATCCAAAGCTCCAGGTTACGGCTGCGCCGAGGGACCCTGAGGGCTGTCGAGAATGGTGAGGTCCCACTTCCACTGGCCGTAGCCAACCACGTCAACATAGACGTAGCCAATGGCGGGTATGTAGCGGTAGGTAGAGTTGAGACCGTTGTCGTAGAGAGTCCCTATGCTAACGAGGTTAGCATTAACCGCCCCAACACCGTCTGCCCTGGCACTGTCTATGTCGAGCACGAAACCGCCCAGCTTGAACCAGCCGTTCACGAAGCTTCCCGTGTTCAGCTTGTCGGCCCCGGGACCAACCTCCAGCAACTCCGCCTCTTGATTGAAACTCACCAGGGTGCCAGGCGACACCTGACCAGGGGGCAGGTTCTCGGCGATGTCCCAGCTCTGCCACCTGAACTTCACGTTCCAGTAGTCGGTGTTGCAGGGGGCAACGGCGGGAAGGTTGAAGTTGTAGTCGGTGTCAACTCGGCGGTTCACGCTCACGTACTTGGTACCGCTCTTGTACCCGTGGGTGTAGGTTGGAGCGTTAGCTGGATCGTAGAGCAGCTTCAC
>CAZMTB010000134.1:0-1870 GCA_964569095.1 uncultured Aquificales bacterium | reverse complement strand
GCTCCTGTTTCTTTGCTGGGCTGATGCTCACTACTATTTCACCTCCTCTTCTCTCCTCTCTTGAGTCGTACTGTTGCCTTTTACCACCTCGTATTCCCCAGTGTAAACCTCTCACTGGGAGTTGAAAACCCTCTTGGGCTTGCAAAACCACCTGTTCTGGGGCGAGAGAAAGAGCTCCCCAAGGGCCACCAACCTGCCCTCCTCGTCCACCAGCTTAACCAGCTCTCCCGCCCTAAGGTCCTCCATTCCGAGCTCGCGCGGAGAGGTGGCAATGGGATTGCCCGAAGAGACCCACCACTTCAAGCGCCCCCCCACCCGAATCTCAGGCACCCCTTTCAGGGCGTCGGCCATGGGAATAACCCACTTGGCGCGCTCCTCCAAGGGAAGGTTTCGCAGCTCCTCCAATCCTATGGACTCGTCCAGGGTGAACCTGCAAGCCGCCGTGCGCACGAGGTCCCACAACGCCCCTCCCACGCCCAGCAACTCCCCGATGTCGTGGGCCAGGGTGCGAAGGTAGAATCCCTTGCCGCAGCAGATGCTCAAGTAGAGCAGGTCTCCCTCCACCTTTATCAGGTCTAAGCGGTGCACCACCACCTTCTTTGGGGCCCGCTCAACCACCTCCCCCTTTCTGGCCAGCTTGTAGAGGCGTTCTCCCTGGTGCCTCTGGGCGGAGTACATGGGGGGAATCTGCTCAATCTCGCCCCTGAACCTGTCCAGTATCGCCTCCACCTGCTCCCTGGAGATCTCACCAACGGGGGTCTCTTTCAAAACCTCGCCCTCGCGGTCGTAGGTGTCGGTGGTGACACCCAGCTTCACCGTGGCAAGGTACTCCTTCTCGTGTTCCATAAGAAAGGGGGCCAGCTTGGTGGCCTTGCCAACGCAGATGGGCAAAACCCCCTTGGCCATGGGGTCAAGGGTTCCCAGGTGTCCTGCCTTCTTCACCTTGAGGGCACGCTTAACCCTCTCCACCACCCTGGTGGAGGTGATGTTCTCCCTCTTGTTTATCACGATGACGCCGTTCAGCAACGGATCCTCCTTGGTCTTCCGTCCAGTCTGGGCCCTGCCCCTACCACAAGAGAGAAGGTATGCAAAGGTGCTCAACCAGAATAGTTAACCACACCCCTGATGAGGTAGTCGGTTCCTATCTTTCTATGCTCAACCCACGAGAGACGTATTCCCCGTTCAACCCTCTCAATCCCCAGGTCTCCAACGGCGTCCTTTCCGTCACCCAGGAGGCGGGGTGCCATAATCACCGCCACCTCGTTGGCAAGCCTCTCCTTAAGCAGCGAGGTGATCAGCTCTCCCCCGCCCTCCACCAGAAGGCTGGAGATACCCAGGCTCCCCAGGTGTTTGAGCACCAGGTCCAGGGGCACCCTGGAAGAGGTGGTTGACAAAGAGATCACCTCAACGCCCCTCCTTCTGAAAGAGGAGATCCTCTCCGCGTCGTCCGAGACCGTGTAGAGCACCGTTGGGGCATCGGGCGAGAACACCTTTCTGTCTGGCGAAAGGGAGAGCCTCGAGTCGAGCACCACCCTTATGGGATTCTTCCCCTTGTACCATCTGGTGGTGAGCTGGCAGTCGTCCCTCTCCACGGTCTTCCTGCCCACCATCACCGCGTCGGAGTAGGCCCTCAACTTGTGGGCAAACCTGAGGGCATCAGAGCAGCTTATCCACTGGGACTCCCCAGAGGCGGTGGCTATCCTCCCGTCTATCGACTGGGCCCACTTAACCAGAACCCAGGGCCTCTTGGTGGTAACGAAGTGCACAAAGACCCTGTTCAGGTGCCGGCACTCCTCCTCCATCATCCCAACCTCAACCTCCACCCCGCCCTGGCGCAGAATCTCTATTCCCTTTCCCGAAACCAGCGGGT
>CAZMTB010000133.1:0-15515 GCA_964569095.1 uncultured Aquificales bacterium | reverse complement strand
AAAACGTGATGCGCATCACAGAGGTGAGCAACGAAACCGCACAAAACGCCTCAGAGGCAGTGAACGCAAGCACCCAACTTGCAGACCTCTCCCAGAAACTGGTGGAAATAGCAAACAGATTCGAAGATTAACGATGAAGCCGGGAGGGTTACAAGCCCTCCCGGAGCCCCGCATCTCCTTTAGATACCCAGAATCTCCTTGGCATTACCAAAGAGTATGGCCTCCTTGGCCTCCTCTGAAATTGGCAGCGAGAGAAGCCCCTTCAAGGAACGCTCCATGTCTCCCCCTGGCCAGTCGCTGCCGAAGAGAAACTTCCCGTGGTGCTTCTCCAGCTTGGGATAGAGATCCAACAGCCTGTGCGAGGGCAACCCGCACACGTCAATGTAAAGGTTGGGTCTTATCTGCGCCAGAAAGGCGGCCTTCTCGTACCAGAATCCCCTTCCCCCGTGGGACATGATGATCTGAAGCCTGGGAAAGTCCACCGCCACCTCGTCCAGGTAAATCGGATCGCCGTACTTTATCTTCGCACCGGGAAAGAGGGAACTCCCCGTGTGAAACATCACGGGAACGCTTGCATCCTGGGCCACCTCGTAAACCGGATACATCCTTGGATCCGTGGGATAGAAGAGCTGGTGCACCGGATGCACCTTCAGCCCCCTGCAGCCCTTCGCGAGGTACGCCTCAAACTCCCTGGCAGGCTCGCTGGAGAGGTGCACGTTTATGCTGGCAAAGGGAATCAACCTCTCACACCCCTCGCAGAAGGCCAATGCCTCTTCGGTGGTAACCGTTCCGCTAACCGCCGGGGCAACCTCGGCAAGCACAACCGCATAGTCCACCCCCACCCTATCCATCATGGCCAGGAATGCATCCCGGTTCAGAACCCCGTCCTCTCCAAAGGGAGAGAGGTCGGTCTTCATGCTCCTAACCCACTCCTGAACCTCGGGCTTCCACTGGTTGAAGTGGCCACAGTGGGTGTGAACATCTATCACCAAGGCCTCAGTCCTCCCACTCGTCCAGAGAAAGGGCCTCCTCCACCAGCATAATGGGTATCTCCTCCTTCACCAGATAGACGAGCCTGCACCGGTGGCATATCAGCACGTCCTTCTCTTGACGGTACTCAAGGTCTCCCTTGCACTTGGGACAGGCCAGAATCTCCAGAAGCTCATCTTTAACGGGCACGGCAGAACTCCCTCCTCTCTCACGGACTGTCACAAAGTATAAACCCCACCAGCCAAAAGTGAAAGGGGCCTTGCAAAACACCGCATCCATAAAGTAGAAGGAGCAAAGGGTGTAGAATGCTCAGGTTAGGGTTCAACAGAAACCTCCTGCTCATCGGGCTGCTGGGCATGGTGGTGGGATTGATCACGCCAGCTCACACCGCGAGAGGTGCGAGCAGCTCGGGCATGCGCATAACCCAGGTGAGGATCAAGGAGAGACTCGACCTTGAGGGTAACCTCTGGGTCACCAAGGAGTACAAGGTTCACTTCTCCACCCCACACCACGGTATCTACAAGGACATTCCCAAACGTTTCGTTGACCCGGTAACCAAAAGGCACAGGAAGGTAGAGATAGACAACATCAAGGTCTACAACTGCCTATCCCAAAACAATCCCCACCGCTACAAGGTGAAGAATCACCGCGGCTACGTATTCATAAAAATAGGAGACCCAAACCGCACCATTACCGGAGACCGCTGCTATGGCATAAGCTACCGGGTGGTGGGAGAGGTGCTGAGGCCATCAGAGAACCGGCAAGCCCTCTTCTGGAATCTGGTTGGAACGGGATGGAACCTCTCCCTACACGAGGTACACGCCGAGCTCACGCTTCCTTCCCAGGTGAAGATCGCCAAAGTGAAGTGCTACCGCGGTGCCTACAGGTCACGGGAGAGCTGCACCAGCCTATCGGTGCGGGGTAACACCGTGGTGATGGAGGAGCCGGTCCTCCTGGGGCACGAGGCCCTCACCCTCTGGGTCTCCTGGAGTCCCCCCTTAGTGAAGGAGAAGGTGATCTACGACACCACCATGGAGGTGAAGAGAAAGCTCTTCTTCCTCCTCTCCATGGCGTGGGTGGTGGTTATTCTGCTTGTTCTCTACCTATGGTACCAAGGTTCTACCCTATCCCTGAAGAAGTCAAAGATGGTGCTCTACCATCCGCCCGAAGAGATTGGTGTCCTGGAAGCAGGGGTAATAATAGACAACAGCCTGGACGGCCGCGACATAACCGCGGCCCTCATATCCCTGGCCCAGAAAGGCTACCTGAAGATAGACAAGATAAAGGACATGAGCAGCCTCTTCTCGTCCCACGACTACCGGCTCACCCTGGTTAAGAACCCAGATGCCAACATCTCGCCCTACGAGGCCATCATCATCTCAAAGATATTCGGAGTGCACATCGGGGAAGAGGCAGAAAAGGCAATAGAAGAGACCAGCCACAAAAAGCTGAAAAGGGGATTGAAGTCCCTTTTGATCACGCTGGGGCTCGAGAAGATAGACCAACCCCGCACAAGCGTAACCCTCAAAGAGATGACCAAAGAACACGTGGGCACGAAGCTCTATTCCGAGCTGAGCAAGGTGATCTACCGCAACCTACAGAAGAAGGGCTACTTTGCCCACACCTTCAAGGCAGCCCGCTGGGTGATGGGGTTCCTGGGTTTCCTCATCTTTATGCCTATAAACCTTGGGCTCATGATGACCCTTCAGGGAACCGGTATTCTACAGCGCTTCGGAGATCTCCCCATAGACATGGTGATATTCATGGGTAACGCCCTCTTGGGCATGTCCATAATCAAGATGTCAACAAAGGTGGGTACCAAAACGAAGAAGGGCCGAGAGATCACCTGGAGGCTCATGGGGTTGAAGGAGTTCATAAGCACCGCGGAGACGGACAGGCTGAGGCGCATGTACAGCGAGGAAGAACTGCCAGACGTGTTCGAGAGGTTCCTGCCCTACGCCGTGATATTCGGAGAAGAGAAGCGTTGGGGCAGCGCCTTCGATCCCATCTTCCAGGAAAGAGGCTACTCCCCGTCGTGGTACCACGGCTCAGACGGTTTCAGGGCCTCGGAGTTCTCACACGGAATCTCAAACTCCATGTCCACCGCCACCGGAGGAGGTGGAGGAGCCGGTGGTGGAGGTGGAGGCGGCGGCGGTGGGGGCTGGTAGCCTCCGCTGGCCACAACCACAACCCCACGAAGAGTCAGTGCAAGGACAGACAAGAGTAACCGGTTTCGGAAGCGCCAGTGTCCCGGCGTTCTGAATCCCTTAAAAGAGCAAGTGTTTTCGGCCAGATACCCCGCTATTCAGAAGGTAAAGAGCGGCACCACACCCCCCGAACCTGGATCAATCGCCGGTTCTCAGCGGAAAAGCCGTGCCATCTTTAATCAAGCGCTGCTGGTCTCACCTCTTCTTCGGGGCCACCAGATAACCCGTGAGCTTCTCCCTCTTTTTGAGCAGATCCATGGCGTGGCGAGCCGCCTTCTCGTTTCCGTAAGGACCAACAAACACCTTGTAGAAGGTCTTGGAGCCCCTCTTAACCTTGGTGGTGCTGGCGTGGTACCCCTTGGACGTCAGCCTCTTCACCAAAGCATTGGCAGAGGACTCTTTGCTGAAAGCCCCAACTTGAACCAGGTATCCCCCGCCAACCAAATGTGGTTTCACCGTGGTCTTCTGTAGCTTGGGTGCCTCGTGCTTCTGGATCTGAGCAGTGGCCTTGCCAACCTTCTCTGCCGCGGCCTCGGCCTTTGCGCTAACCTTATGCTGGGCCTGGACAGCAGAGGAGGTGGCTGTTTCCTCTGCCTTCTTCGAACCAGCCACCGCTGCAGCCACTGCCTTTTCCACCTCGGCATTGGCGGCCTTCTTGGCCTTCTCCACCTCTGTGGATACAGCGGGGGGCACGGGCTTAGGAGTCTCCACGGTGGGTTCCCCTCCCTCAGCCACCTTGGGAGCAGGAGAAGCCGGCTTCTCTGCACTGGGCCTCACCTCTATCACGGGAGGCGCCGGCCTTGCCGCCTCGCCAGCAGGTGCCGCCCCCCTATCAACCGCAGGGGGTTGAACCTCTGGCACCGCAGGCGTAGCTGTAGAGGCTATCTCCTGAGACTCCAAGAGGCTGCGCATCCAGCTCTTTCCAAACTCCACCCCAAATGCAAAGACGAGTCCGTAGGTTATCAGCAGGGCAATGGAGAACAGCAGTATCTCCCTCTTGCCCAGACTCACCGTAACTCTCTTCTCCTCTTTCAGCATCTCTCCTCCCACTGCAGAATCGATTTACCCCTCCTCCCAACAACAGACATACAACCTTCAGTGGGCATTGGCAACGAAGCGCCCCAGCTTGACCGGTTTAAAATCAGGTGTTAATGTGCCACACAATCTTACGAGACCACAAAGGGGAGAGAGGAGTTTAGTCTATGAAGAAATACAACACCTCAGACATCAGAAATATTGGACTCTTTTCAGACGGAGGCGTGGGAAAGACCACTCTTGCCGAGGCATTTCTCTTCAACGCAAAGGTGACCGATCGCATGGGAAGCGTTGAAAAGGGCAACGCCGTCATGGACTACGACCCCCAGGAACAGAAACGGGGTCGTTCCCTTGGAGCCTCTTTGGCCTCCTTCTTCTACAAGAACAAGAAGGTGAACCTCCTTGATCCCCCGGGTACCGCCAACTTCATCACCGACGCAGCAGGGGTGATTAGGGTGGTGGACGGCGGTCTCTTCCTGGTATCGGCGGTGGACGGGGTACGGGTACAAACAGACAAGCTCTGGCACGAGGCCGTGAACCGGGGCATACCAAGGTTCCTCTTCGTGAACGAGATGGACAAGTCCCAGGCAGACTTCGAGGAGGTGCTAGAAGACATCAAGAAGACCTTGGAGGTGAGACCCGTCATCCTCTCCTATCCCATCGGAGAGGGAGACGGTTTCAAGGGAGTGGTTGACCTGGTCTCCATGAAGGCCCACCTCTACGATGGAGATAAGCTGACGGTAACCGACATCCCCGACGAGGTGAAGGCAAAGGCCGAAGAGCTGCACGAGAGCTTCATGGAGGACGTTGCAGAGTGCGACGACGAGCTGATGGAGAAGTACCTGGAGGAGCACGACCTCTCACCGGAAGAGATCACCACCGCCCTCAAGAAGGGGGTACACGACGGCATACTCGTCCCCCTCCTCTGCGGTTCGGCGGTGAAGAACATGGGTACCCACCTGCTCATGGACACCCTGATGGAGCTCGTTCCCTCCCCAGACCAGATGCCACCAGTGAAGGGGAAGCATCCCGAGACGGGAGAGGAGATGGAGAGGGCTTGCTCCCCCGACGAACCCTTTCTGGCCCTCGTATTCAAGACCTTCTCCGACCCCTACGCAGGCAAGATCTCCCTATTCAGGGTGTTTGCCGGCTCTCTGGGCGAAGACACAACCGTGCTCAACGTAACCCGCGACACCAAAGAGCGCCTCACAAAGCCCTTCTTCCTGGTGGGCAAAGAGCAGCAGCCCGTGAACCAGGTACCGGCGGGAGACATAGCTGCCGTGGCCAAGCTCAAAGAGACCAAAACGGGAGACGTGCTCTGCGACCCCGCCAATCCCATGACCCTCGAACCCATAGAGTTCCCTCCACCCGTTCTTTCGGCAGCCATCAAGGCAAAGGCAAAGGCCGACGAGGACAAGATAAGCAATGCCCTGCAGAGGCTGATGGAGGAAGACCCCGGGCTCCAGGTAGAGCGCCACGAGCAAACGAAGGAGCTGATCCTCGCCGGTCGCGGTCAGCTTCACCTGGAGGTTACCGTAGACAAGATGAAGGAGAAGTTTGGAGTCGAGGTAGAGCTACAGACTCCCAAGGTTCCCTACAAGGAGACCGTTAAGGGCAAGGCGCGGGTGCAGGGACGCTACAAGAAGCAGACGGGAGGCCGAGGCCAGTTTGGAGACGTGTGGATAGAGCTTGAACCCCTGCCCAGGGGAGCTGGGTTCGAGTTCGTGGACGAGATCGTGGGCGGTGCCATACCACGCCAGTACATACCCTCGGTGGAGAAGGGAATCAGAGAGGCAATGATGACGGGAATACTGGCAGGGTATCCCGTGGTTGACTTCAGAATCAGGCTGGTGGACGGGTCGTTCCACCCGGTGGACTCCTCCGACATGGCCTTCAAGATAGCCGGCTCAATGGCCTTCAAGAAGGCGGTGGAACAGGCAAAACCCGTTCTGCTGGAACCCATAATGGACATGGAGGTGATCGTCCCGGAGGAGTGCATAGGAGACGTGATGGGCTCCATAAACGCAAAGAGGGGAAAGATACAAGGGGTAGAGGCAAAGGGTAAGAACCAGGTGGTTAAGGCCCTCGTTCCCCTGGCCGAGGTGCTAAGGTACGCCCCAGAACTCAGGTCTATAACGGGCGGCCGGGGCACCTACTCCATGGTACTCTCCCACTACGAAGAGGTTCCGGCCCAGATAGCCCAGAAGATCATCGAGGAGGCAAAGAAGGAGACGGAGGAGTAAGGGAGCTACCGTGGAGAAGAGGCCTCCATACTCGGCAAACCTACTGCGCGACACCCTGGCGGCAAAGGTGGCCGAGCTCGAGAAGGAGCCCTCACCAAGCAAGTGGCCCCTGCTGGCGGGGGTTGCCGTCTTGTTGATCATTGCAGGGGTTGCAGCAAACCTCCTCCTCTCCGGCAAGGAGAAGAAGGAAGAGCTGCACCCCTCGAAGTTCGAGAAGAAGCTATTGGCAACGGTTGAGGTGAGGGACGTCCCGCCACCTCCACCTGCCATCCGAGAGGTGGAAAACCGCACTGCAAACAGGTCTGCAGAGCAGCAGAAGGCGATAAGCCAGCTGCTCAAAGGCAAGAAGCTCATCCCAACCCTGGACACCAAGGAAGAGAAGAAGACGGTAGAGACGGTCACCGTCACCAAGGTGAAGATGAGGGTGATCCACCGTCCCCAAGAAAAGGAGCGGGCACTCAAGGTTTTGAAAGAGATGGGCATAGAAGACGCCACCGTGCGCTCCGAGAAGACCCTGGTCACCTTCAGGCGGGTGTTGGTAGGCCCCTTTAAGACCCAGGCCGAGATTAAACGGGCCAAAGAGCTGATAACCGACAGCATTCAAGAGGACTTCTCCTTCTGGGTTAAGAGAAAGAAGAAGGGCAAGTACCTGGCAGTTCAAGCATTCGTACAGGAGAAGAACAGTGACGCCCTGGTGTTGGCCCTGGCCCAGCTGGGATTCAATCCGGTGGTGGAGCGGTTCAACAGGCAGATCACCTGCTACAAGCTGGAGTTTACCATTCCCCCCGAGCAGCGCTGGGACCACATAAAGAAGAAGCTGGAAGCCAGACAGGTACACATAATAGACTACAGGATCTATCCCAAGCAGGTCACAAGGCCAGTGGAAGACTCCACCGCCACGATCTCCCAGGGAAGCGGTTCTTGAGGATCCCTAAAACGGTGCAGGTAGTGGTGTAAGTTGCAGTTGTTGACCGCCATTGCCCGCCTCAGTCCATCCCCCTTGGCCACCCGGTAAAGCACCTCTCCCACAAGCCTGTCCCCCCTTGAGACGAGTCCCTGTAGCAGAGACCACTTGGGAAGCTCGTAGGTGAAACCCACCGACTTTTCAGACTTCAAGGCCCTCTCCGCCTTTCTCATGGCCCTGGAAAGTACCTCCCCCTCTGCCATGGGCTCTCGCTGGAAGGGAGTGTGGGGTTTGGGTACAAAAGAGGAGACGCTGACACCCAGCCTGGTCCCGAGTCTCTTGACACGCAGCAGGTGAAGTAGCCTTCTAACCAAGGCCACCATCTCCTCCGCCTCCCTCATGGGATCCGAGGGAGGAAGCCCCAGCATGAAGTAGAGCTTCAAGGTTTCAAAACCCAACCCCGCCAGAGCAACCACCCTCTTCTCCAAGAAGGTGTTGGAGAACCACTTGCCCACCCCCCTTCTCCTCTCCTCCGAGGCCGCCTCCACCCCCAAGGTGACGCTCAAGGCCCCGCTTCTCCTAACCGCCTCGAAGAGCCCCAAGGGCGCATCTGCCCTGAGAGAGGAGAAAGATAGCCTCTTACCACTCCTCAGGGCCTCCTCAACCACCTCCACCACGTAGGACGGAGGCCATATGGAGGTTCCCACAAGCCCTACCCTCTCCCCCGAGGCGAGAATGTGCTCCAGAAGAACCTCCTTCTCTACGAAGCGTAGGGGAAGGTTCAGGTGGGCCGCGAGGCAGAATCGGCACATGTTCGGACACCCCCTGGAGACCTCCACGAGGTCCATCGCCGAGAAGTGGGAAGATGGGGAAGAGAAACAAGACCTGGCACCAATACTAGCAAAGTTATTCCAAGAGACTCTTGTGATGGGCAGGGGAGCATCTCCCTTGGGAACCACCCCCTTGTACCTGCCGAAGGCGTCGTGGAGCGGCTGGTAGAGCCCCGGAACGTAGAGGCCAGGGATACGAGAGAGCTCCAGCAGCAGGCGGTTAGCATCCTCCTCCCAGTTCTCCTCGAGCACCGTCAAGAAGAGGGGAAGAGAGGCCTCAGCCTCTCCCACGAGTATGGCGTCGGCAAAAGGGGCAAAGGGCTCGGGATTGGCCGAGGGAACTATGCCACCCACCAGCAGGAAGGGATGAGAGGCGTCTCTCTCCTCCCTTCTCGCAGGAATCCCCCCCTGCTCCAGCAAGGAGATGAGGTTGAGCAGATCGTTCTCGAAGCTTACGGAGGCCGCGATCAGGTGAAACTCCGAAAGGGGAAGGTGCCCTTCAAAGGATGGAACCTCCTCTTTCGGACCAAGGCGAACCTCGCGAGGCGGCACGAAGAACCTGTCCACCAGCCATCCCGGATGCTCGGCAACGATACGGTAAACCACCTGGAATCCCAGGTTGGCCATGGCCACGTGGTAAGAGGCGGGGAAGAGAACAGCTGCCCTTAGGCTACCCCCCCTGATGTGGGTAACGGTGCTCCTCTCCTTCGCCAACAGCCCTTCCCAGAAAGAGGAGCAACGCCTGGAGATCAATAGAGAACCGTTCTCCCGTTAATCTTTGATGTAACCGGGAAGAGAGAGATCCTCCAGTGGATCAAACCTACCCTCCCGTCTCGCCATGCCCTCCTCTGATTCGCGGCCAGGGGGCACCTTAACCACCTCGTCCACCGAGGGAAGGGGGTGATCCGTCTCAAGAGAGTCCACGTCGTCTACCACAGGGGGAGAGGATTGACCGGTGAAACCGGTGGCTATTATTGTGACCCTAACCTCGTCTCCCATCTTGTCGTCGTAAACGGCACCAAAGATGATGTTGGCATCCTCGTGGGCGGCATCGTAAATGACGTGGGCTGCCTCCTCCACTTCCTTAAGCGTGGTGGACTTGCTCCCCGTAATGTTGAAGAGGACCCCCCTGGCTCCGTCAACGGAGACGTTGTCAAGCAACGGGCTGGATACCGCCTTCTGGGCTGCCTCTTTGGCCTTGTTGGGACCAGAGGCAGTGGCGGTTCCCATAAGGGCCTTCCCCTGTCCCTTCATGATGGCCCGGACATCGGCGAAATCGAGGTTCACGATACCCGGGGTCTTGATGAGATCCGAGATGCTCTGCACGCCTTGACGCAGAACGTCGTCTGCCAACCTGAAGGCCTCCACGAAGCTGGTCTCCTCGTCTGCCACGAGAAGAAGCTTATCGTTGGGAACCATGATCAGGGTGTCAACCTCCTCCTCCAGCTCCGCCAGCCCTATCTCGGCGTTACGCATGCGCTTTTTCCCCTCGAAGCTGAAGGGTTTCGTCACCACTCCCACCGTCAGGGCACCGGTCTCTCTGGCCAATCTCGCCACCAAGGGGCAGGCCCCCGTGCCGGTACCTCCTCCCATTCCCGCGGTAACGAACACCATGTCGGCGTCTTTTATCACCTCTGCGAGGCGCTCCTCGTCCTCTTCGGCAGCCTTGCGACCTATCTCGGGATCCCCTCCTGCACCTAAACCCTTGGTTATGGACGAACCTATCTGAACCCTCACCGGGGCGGGGCAGTTTCTCAGTGCCTGAGCGTCGGTGTTTATGGTTATGAACTCAACGCCCATGAGACCGTGCTGAATCATGTTGGCAACGGCATTGCCACCACCGCCACCTACTCCCACCACCTTTATCACGGCCTCCTGCATGAACTCTTCGTCGTACAGAACCTCAGGTGCCATAAGCACATCCTCCTTCAAATCAAAAACCCCGCCACCTTCACCCCCATGGGAAGCTCTTCCTCCTTAGACACCCTTCCCCTCACCTTGACAACATCACCCCTCCCAACGCCGCAGAAACCCTTGCCCCTGCTGTAGCAGAGCAGGCCTGCGGCGGCGGCGTAAAGTGGAGACTTTATCGTGCCCGCAAGTTTAGAGTCCACGCTGAAGAGGGGTTTACCCACCCTAACCTCCATCTCCAGGGCCCGGGCTGCCACCTTGCCCACCATCTCTATCTTGGCATTTCCCCCCGTGATGACCGCTCCCGCCTCAAGGGCATCCTTGCACCTGTTATTCACGAGAAAGCTGTTAACCTTGGCAAAGAGCCCCTCAAACTCCTTCTCAATGGCAGACTCCACCTCTGAGACGTGAACAGACATCACTCCCCTATCCCCCCTAAGGGGAACCCCCACGGTTTCGTCCCGGGCACCGTATCCTTCTATCAGCTCCCAGTAGCTATCCTTCAGGACCCTTGCATCCTCCAGGGAGGTCTGGAAGGCCCGAGATAGCCCCTTCAGGATGTCGTATCCCCCTACAGACAGGGAGGCCACCAGCTCGAGCTTGCCTCCCCTGTATATCGCCAAGTGGGTGAAGCTCTCTCCAATATCTATCACCACCGAGCCGAGCTCCCTCTCGTCCTCCTCCAGCACCGACCTTGCCGCCGCCACGGGAACCGCGGCGATCTTCTCCACCTCTATTCCAGCCATCCTCGCGCAGGTGACCAGGTTCTTCACGTAGCTCGCCTTGGCGGTGACCAGGTAGACCCAGGACTCGAGCCTCAATGCCACCATGCCCAAGGGATTGTGAATACCCCTCTGGTGGTCCACCACGAACTCCTGGGGGACGGTCTGAATCAAGGTGTGCCCCTCGGGAAGCTGCACCGCGTTGGCCGTGTCGAGGGATATGGCGATGTGATCCTCGTTGATCTGCTCGTTGTTCACAACGGCAAGCCCAAAGCTACAGAGACCGCTGATGGACTCTCCACCAATACCGAGAACCATGGAGGGCATCTGGGAGAGGGAGTTTATCCCCAACAGGCTCCCAGCCTCTTTGGCCGCTGACTCGATGGCCTTAACGGTACGCTCCACGTCACGGATCTTACCGTCGTGTATTCCTGGGGATTCTGCGGTACCGACGCTCTTTATCTCCACCCCGCCCTTTCTACGCACCCCTATCAACACCTTCACCATGTGGCTTCCCACATCAAGTGCTCCCACATAGCCCTCGGCGGGGTCCGAACGGCCGATCTCTTTCAGTTTTCTCGCTGGATTGCCCTTGTTCCTGTTCCAGAACATCCGGTTCTCCTCTTCTCCCAACTCCGGGATAGCAGAATCCAACCAGACTCACAAGTGGCAAAACTCTATTATTTTATCAACTTCTCCCCTGTCAACAGCCAATTAGTTACAACGCTCAACCATCAATAAATCTACTTACCAAGATCACATTTCCCACAACAACGAGACAACCACAGGGGTTTCTGTTTCACGCAAAGGCATAACCCAACATCCGTATCACGCTGAAAAACATGGATATATTCTTGACGACCCTCAAAAGTTTAGCGACTAAGCGACATCACACCGCCCACTTTGCAGCAACAAGATCTCTCACAAACCACCTGCCAGACCCGTATATCGATCCTTTTTACAACCAAAAGTTCTATCAGGTTATCCCAAAACAACCGTTTTATTAGGTATTAAGAGTTGTCATTTCACCCGTTCCCAAGCCTCTTTGAGTATCGCAAGAACCAAATCCCCAAAAGAGTATCCGGCCACCGCCGCGGCCTTGGGCAATAGACTGGTCTCCGTCATGCCGGGAATGGTGTTCACCTCGAGAAAGTACGGCACACCGTCCTCCTCAGAGAGTCTGAAGTCCACCCTGGTGGCACCTCTGCACCTAAGCACCCTATGGGCCTTAAGGGCCAACTCCTGTACCCTCTCGGTAGTGGTCTGATCCAAAGGAGCGGGGACCAGGTACTCGGTCATCCCAGGCGTGTACTTCGAGGTGTAGTCGTAGAAACCAGATTTTGGCCTTATCTCAATCACGGGAAATGCCTCATCCCTAAGAACGCCCACGGTGAGCTCCCTCCCCGGCACGTACCTCTCCACCAGCACCTCTTCCCCGTACCTCAAGGCCATCTCCATCGCCCCATCAAGCTGCGAAGGATCGCGCACGATGGAGACCCCAACCGTTGAACCCTGCTCCGGAGGCTTCACCACCACGGGGAAACCCAGTTCCTCCACCGAAGGACCACCCTCAACGGGCACAAGAGACGCATCAACCACTGTGCCCGGGGGGACAGGAATGCCGTGCACCACGCAGATCTCCCGGGACACCACCTTGTTCATGCAGATGGCACTGCCCAACACCCCGCTTCCCGTGTAGGGCACCTCGAGGTAATCCAACACCCCCTGAACCACTCCGTCCTCTCCCACGGGGCCGTGTAGGGCAACGAAGACGATATCCACCGGGTTCTTCTCCAGCAACTCAACGAGATCCCTCTTCACGTCCATGGCAACCACATCAACACCCTCTTCCTGCAGGGCTCTCACGATGGACGCTCCGGTCTTCAGGGAGACCGCCCGCTCGGGAGAGACTCCCCCCATCAACACCCCCACCTTCAAACCTTCAAACCAGCGATCAGCAGACATACTCGATCTCCTCCTCGAGCTCTATTCCAAACACATCCAACACCTTCCTCTTCACCACCTCCACCAGGCCAAGCACGTCCGTGCAGGTGGCACCTCCCAGGTTCACTATGAAGTTTGCATGCTTACGAGACACGGCGGCTCCTCCCACACGACTACCCTTCAATCCGGCCCTCTCGATAAGAACACCCGCAGGGGCAGAACCTGGGTTCTTGAAGACAGATCCAGCCGAGGGAAGCCCCAAGGGCTGCTTCTCTGCCCTCATCCTTGAAAACCTCGCAATCTCCCTTCTCACCGAAAGGGAGCCTCCCTCCACCAATCCCAGCACCACCTCGGTCACCACCCCCATACCCTTGAGAGAGGAGGCCCGGTATCCCCACTCTACATCTCCACCTTTCAAGACCAGGCACTCGCCTCCAAAGGTGATTAACCTAACCCGTTCCACAAGATCGCCAATGCATCTGCCAAACGCTCCTGCATTCATGGCAACCATTCCACCCAGAGTGGCGGGGATTCCGCTCAGGGGTTCGAGTCCCTCTAAACCCAGTTTCAGGCAGAGGGAGAGCACCTTGGCCAAGGGAGCTCCACCTCCAACTCGCACCCTTCCGTTCCCCCCATACTCTATTCCCCCCAGTCTCCCCGTGAAGAGCACGGGCCGGGCCATTCCGTGGTCGCACGGTAGTAGGTTGGATCCTCTGCCCAGCACCAACGGAGCATCCCCGTCCCAGGCCTCCCTTAGAACCGACAGGGCCAGCTCCACCTCTCTCTCGCTCCCCGGTTCCACGAAGAGGGGGGTAACCCCACCCACCCTCATGGTGGTGTATCCACCGAGGCTCTCGGAGGTCCTTGCAGAGATCTCCAGCCTTTTCAGGCCCTCCAGCGCCTCACCAGCTCCTCTCCTATCTTCCATACGTCCCCCGCCCCCATGGTGATGAGAATATCCCCCTCTTCCAAACGATCCTGCAGGAAGGAGACGGGATCACCATAAACCTCAACCGTGTTGGGACAACTCTTCTCCCTGATTCCCTTGGCAACCTCGCGGTGGCTCACGCCATTGGGCTCCTCTCCCGCAGGGTAGATGGGCAGCACGAACACGCCGTGGGCCTCCCCAAAGGCCTCCCAGAACTCCTCCATCAGGGCCTTGGTGCGGGTGTACCTGTGGGGTTGAAAGAGCACCTTCACCTTCCGCTGGGGCCACCCCCCCACCACAGCCTCCAGGGTTGCCCTTATCTCCGTGGGATGATGGCCGTAGTCGTCTAACACCAACACCCTCTTCACCTCTCCCTTTCTCGTAAGCCGCCTGTCCACCCCCTTGAACTCCCTCAAGCCCCTTGCAATCTCCTCAAAAGACAACCCTATCTCAAGCAGCAACGCCACCACCCCCAGCGAGTTGAGTACGTTGTGACGGCCGAGGAGCGGAAGGGCGATCTCACCCATGTCCCTCCCTTCACGCAAGACCGAATACCTTTGGTATCCTCCACAATACACGACATTGCAGCATGAATACTGATTATATGTTCCAAAACCGTACGTGATCCATCTGGCCCTGCAGCAACCGTGCTGGTCCTTCAGGAAGGGATCATCCCCGCACACCACCGCCACCTCCCTGATGTGGGATAGGTACCGTCTGAAGGCCTCTTTAACCGCCTCCCAGGACCCGTAGTGGTCCAGGTGTTCCCTGTCCACGTTGGTCACAAGGGATGCCCAGGGATGCAGCATGAGGAAGGACCCATCGCTCTCGTCGGCCTCTGCCACCACAAACTCTCCGCTTCCCAGCCAACCGTTGCTGCCAAGCTGGTGTATCCTGCCACCCACGAGCACGGTGGGCTCCCAACCCGCCAGGGTTAAAAGAACCCCTGCCATGGCACTGCAGGTGGTCTTGCCGTGGGCCCCTGCCACGGTCACTCCCCTGCGCTGGTTAATGATGCGGGCGAGAAGCTCACCCCTGTGAACCAAAGGGATCCCAAGCTCCTTGGCACGCAAAAGCTCGGGATTGTTCTCTTTGATGGCGGTGCTGTAGACAACCTCTGACGCCCCGTCTACGTTCCTGGGATGGTGACCTATGGCTACGGTCACTCCAAGGGCCCTGAGGTCCTCCACAACCCTGCTATCCTTAATATCAGAACCCGTTACCGGAACGCCCTGGGCCACCATGACCCTGGCAAGGGCACTCATTCCAATGCCCCCTATTCCAATAAAGTGCATTCTACCTTGGGGCATAGTGCTGCCAACACCACCGGGATATCTCTTGTGCCGCCTCGGGCCTTCCCATGGCCTTACTCCTCTCTGCCATCTCCTTCACCCTGTCCCTATCCCCGAGGAGCCCCTTCACCGTGTTGGCCAACGAGCCTGGCTGGATCTCCTCCTCCCTCATAACCACAGCAGCACCACCCTTGGCAAGCTCCATCGCATTGTGAAACTGGTGATCCCCTACGGCGTGAGGATACGGGATCAGAACCGCTGGTTTACCAAGGGCGGTGAGCTCGCACAGGGTCGTGGCCCCTGCCCTGCAGACCACCAGATCTGCCCACCTGTAGGCCTCCCCCATCTTCTCGATGAAGGGGACCACTTGAACCGCGAGCCCCGTACCTGCGTATCCCTCTCTAACCCAGTGAAGGTCTTCAGAACCCGTCTGGTGCAGAATGGCGATCTCGTCCCCCACCTCTCTCAGCAGGGGAGCATCATCCACCATGGTCCTGTTTATGGCCCTG
>CAZMTB010000132.1:0-3515 GCA_964569095.1 uncultured Aquificales bacterium | reverse complement strand
GCTCTTCAAGCCCCAGAACCCCGCTGAGATCATTGCTCAACTGGTGCAATACTCCCAAGTGGCGAGACGGGAGGGTATTTTAGCTCTGGAGTCTGCCATAGAGGAGACGGATGACGTATTCTTCAAAAAGGCCATTCAGCTGGTGGTGGACGGTGCCGAGCCGGACATTATCAGGGACGTGTTGGAGACCGAGGTTGCCTTTATAGACGAACGCCACAAGCAAGGGGCTGCCTTGGTGGAATTTATGTCCGTCCTGGCACCTGCTTTTGGAATGATAGGAACCCTCATCGGTTTGGTTCAGATGCTCAAGACCATGAACGATCCCAGCACGATCGGTCCTGCCATGGCTGTTGCCCTTATTACGACCTTCTATGGAGCGGTGTTGGCCAATGTGCTTTTTCTGCCTTTGGCGAACAAGTTGAGGGTTAGGTCCTCTGAGGAGATGTTGATCAAGGATCTCATTATTGCTGGGATCCTCTCCATCCAGGCGGGGGATAATCCCAGGGTGGTGGAGCAGAAGCTACACGCTTACGTGGCTCCAAGGTTCAGGGAGAGTCAGTTCACATAAGGAGTATTAGATGGGCAAAAAGCGTGATAAGTGTGAAGAGGGTGGGGGCGGGTGTGCTCCTTGGATGACCACCTTCTCAGACCTCATGAGCCTTCTGCTAACCTTCTTCGTGTTGCTTCTCTCTATGGCATCTCTTGACCAGAAGAAGATAAAAGAGGCCCTTGGATCCCTCAAAGGTGCACTTGGGGTGCTCGAGGGAGGATTCAAGACAGAGGTGAGTAAGAATCTGGTGCTTCCCTCCGTTGGAATCGTGCCCATTAGAAAGCTCACCATGGAGAAGATCACCCAAGCTTTAACCAAGTATTCCCGTCCGGGAAGGGGCATGTCTTTTAAGCAGTCCGCCGGCTTCTTGAAACAGGAAGGGGCCCAGGGGCCGGTATCTGTTAGGGAAACAAAGGAGGGAATAGTGATCTCCCTGACGGGGGGATTTCTATTTGACGCTGGGAGTGCAAAACTTAAACCGTCTGCCAAAGAGGCATTGGACAGAATCATAGGTGTGCTAAAAGGTGTGCCCTTCCCCATACGCATAGAGGGGCACACGGACGACACCAAGATCACTACTCCCCGGTATCCCACCAACTGGGACCTCTCGGTTGCCAGGGCGGCATCTGTTCTCAACTACATGCTGAGCAAGGGCATGAATCCCAAGAGATTCTCTATTGCTGGATATGGTCCCAACAAGCCCCTATATCCCAACGACACCCCTTATCACCGGGCCTTGAACAGGAGGGTTGACCTCGTGGTGGTTATGAAAAATAAAGAGGCAGAGGGTGAGACAGGACCTCAGATAGAGATAGAGTAGAAGGAGGACGTCAGATGGCAGAAGAGAAGACCGAAGAGGCAACTCCAAAAAAGAAGTCAAAGCTGTTGTTGATTATTATTATTCTGGTGGTACTGCTTGCGGCTGGGGGTGGCGCCGCGTACTTCTTCCTTTTCAAGAAGAAAGAGGCTCCACCACCACAGCAGGGTGGAGCGCAGCAGGCTGCTCCTGCTCCGGCAGCGGCTCCCGCTGGACCCTCTGTACCTCCAGTTAAGACCATAATAGACCATTTGAGTACCTTCATAGTTAACTTGGCTGATCAGTCTGGCAGCCGGTACCTGAAGGTTACCATGGATCTCTCCCTTAGCAACGAAGAGGTGAAGAAGGAGATAGAGGATAAGATGCCCATGGTTAGGGATACCATAATCACCATTCTTTCAAACAAGTACTACAACGACATTGCAACACCTGCGGGTAAGCTCACCCTGAAACGGGAATTGATAAGCAGGCTAAACGTTATTCTCACCAAAGGCAGGATACTTGACATATACTTCACAGAGTTCGTGGTTCAATAGATGGGAGACGAAGATAGGGTAGAGGGAGAAGAGAGGGAGCTCTCGGCCGATACCCCTTGGCAGCCTCAAGAGGTGGATGGTGGTGTGTCTGATGCCGAAAAAGGGGGGAGGGGAGGAGTGGTTGTCTCGGAGGAGGACGATGAAGAAGAGGGTTTCTCGCTCTACTCCCTCAGGAACGTGAAGCTGAGGTTTCACGTTGAGCTGGGGCGCACCACCATATCCGTTAGGGAGTTACTGGGTCTCCAACCCGGTTCTGTGATAGAGCTTGACAGATCTACTGGAGAGGCCCTTGACCTCTACTTGAACGACAACCTCTTCGGGAAGTGTGAGGTGTTGCTGATCGAGGAGAGCTTCAGCGTGCGAATCACCTCCATAGTTGACCCAGACGAGTAGGAGGATTTACCGTGAAAGGGTTGATCTGTTGGTTAGTGTTGCTTCTGAGTAGCGATGCCATGGCGGCTCCTACGGCTCCCCCTCCACCCGCCTTGCCTGATACCCCCTCCTTCTTCTCGCTGGCGGTTAAGGGGATGGTTTCCTTGGCCGTTATTCTGGGAATCATCTTTCTGCTTTTTTATCTCTTCAAAAGGTTCTCCCACGTGCTGCCATACACCCCCAAGGCCAAGGTTCCGCTGGAGCTTGTGGGTTACCTCAACCTTTCTCAGCGTACTTCCGTGGCTGCGGTTCAGTTGCACGACAGGCTCTACCTTCTCGGGGTGACCCCTGACGGTATAGAGGCACTGGACGTGATAGACGATCCCCAATTCCTGGAAGAGATAGGGTTGATCAAGGGCGGGTTTGCCCGGGAGCTGAAGAGCGTGCTGGAGGAGAGAGAGGAGCCTTGAGCCTCTCTGCTCACCGCGGACGTCCGGCTTTCTCTTCTGTTGTTGGAGGGGTGGTGTTGTGCCTCGTGGTTCTTGGATGGTCTGGGGTTCTGTCGGCGGCCGACACCATACCCATTCCCAGCATAAATATAGGCGTGGGTACCGCAACTACCCCGAACCAGGTGGCGACAACCCTGGAGATTCTACTACTTCTCACCGTTCTTACCCTGGCCCCGGCGATTCTGGTGATGATCACCTCTTTCACGCGGGTGATCGTGGTCCTCTCGTTTATTCGACACGCCTTGGGAACCCAACAGATGCCTCCAAACCAGGTGTTGGTAGGGCTGGCGTTGTTTCTCACCTTCTTCATAATGGCCCCTACCTGGGGCAAGGTGTATAGCGAGGCAGTTGCGCCTTACATGGCTGAGAAGATCACCGTTAAATAGGCATACGACAAGGCCATGGTTCCCCTGCGGGAGTTCATGTTCAGGCAGGTTAGGGAGAGGGACCTGGGGCTCTTCGTTAGACTCTCCAAGATAAAGGAGCCTAGAAACCGTAAGGACATTCCCACCTATGTTCTGGTGCCTGCCTTCGTTACCAGCGAGCTTGCAACGGCCTTCGAGATAGGATTCCTCATATTCATACCATTTCTGATCATTGACCTTGTTATTGCCAGTATCCTGATGTCCATGGGTATGCTCATGCTGCCCCCGGTGATGATCTCTCTTCCCTTCAAGCTTTTGCTCTTCGTCTTGGTGGATGGCTGGAGTCTCATGATATCATCTCTGGTG
>CAZMTB010000131.1:0-4405 GCA_964569095.1 uncultured Aquificales bacterium | reverse complement strand
TGACGGCAGGGTGCCTGGTGCTGTGGCTGGAGGCAGACGCCATATTCAGGTCCAAACGAGAAAGAGAACCATCTGCGCCTGAGCCCTACTCCCCCTCCCCGGCCCAGGAACCCGACGAAGAACCCTACAGACCCGTACGCCGCGAAGGGCCCACCCCTCAACGAGAGGAAGGAACCAGGCAGAAGACCACCAAGCCGATAATGTCGAGGCCCAAACGGCTCTTCTCCTCGAAGAAGAAGGGTAGAGAGCTACAGCTTCCCCCACTCTCCCTACTCTCGGCCCCGGAGAAGAAGGGTCTGAGCAAGGTGGACACGAAGAGGCTCGAGCAGCAGGCGGTGCTACTGGAAGAGAAACTGAAGAACTTTGGAGTTCACGGCCAGGTGGTGAGCATACACTCGGGCCCCGTGGTGACCATGTTCGAGTTTAAGCCCTCGCCTGGCATAAAGGTGAGCAAAATAGTGAACCTTGCCGACGACATAGCCCTCTCCATGAAGGCCCAAAGCGTGAGGGTGGTGGCACCCATAGCCGGCAAGGGGGTGGTGGGCATAGAGGTGCCCAACCCCAAGAGGGAGGAGGTTAGCTTTGGCGAGATCGTGGCATCGCACCTCTTCACCGAAGCCACGGCTCCCCTCACCCTGGTGATGGGCAAAGACATATTCGGCAAACCCTTCGTGGCCGACCTGGCAAAGATGCCCCACCTGCTCATCGGAGGCTCCACGGGCTCGGGAAAGAGCGTGGGTCTAAACGCAATGATCTGCAGCCTCCTCTTCAGGTGCGTTCCCCAGCAGGTGAAGTTCATCATGGTGGATCCTAAGATGCTCGAGTTCTCGGTCTACAACGGAATACCGCACCTCATCACCCCAGTAATCACGGATCCCCGCCAGGCGGCGGCAGCCCTCAACTGGGCGGTGAACGAGATGGAGCGTCGTTACGAGCTTCTAACCCAGTACGGGATACGGGGCATAGAGCGCTACAACGAGATCGCCGACGATCCCCTACCCTACCTGGTGATAGTTATCGACGAGCTCGCCGACCTGATGATGGTTGCAGGCAAAGAGGTGGAGACCCTGATAGCCCGGTTGGCCCAGAAGGCTAGGGCGGCGGGAATACACCTAATCGTTGCCACCCAACGCCCATCGGTGGACGTGATCACGGGCCTAATCAAGGCCAACTTCCCCTGCAGGCTATCCTACAAGGTTATCTCGAAGGTCGACTCACGCACCATCCTGGACACCATGGGTGCCGAAAAGCTGCTGGGAGCGGGAGACGCCCTCTTCCTGCCCCCAGGCAGTTCAGACCTGATCCGCATCCACGGCGCATACCTTAGCGACGAAGAGATAGAGAGGATCGCCTCTTTCTGGCGTTCCCAGGGAGAGCCCCAGTACGACGACGAGATAGTCTCGAAGCCGGTGGTGGAGGGAGGCAGCGACCTGGAAGAGGAAGACGAACTCTACCGAGAGGCGGTAGAACTGGTTATACAGCAGGGACACGCCTCCGCCTCGATGATCCAGAGGTACCTGAAGATAGGCTACAACAGGGCAGCCAGGATGATAGAGCGCATGGAGAGCGAGGGTATCGTAGGCCCCCCCCAGGGCAGCAAGCCGCGCGAGGTGCTCGCAAACCCAAGACAATGAGAACCAAACCCTGCAAAGGCAAAAAGTGGGAGGGCTCCTCACAAGGGAAGGAGGAACCCTCTCGTTCAGAGGGGGGGTAAAGCCAAAATGGCGCGCCCAGAGGGAGTCGAACCCCCAACCCCGGAATCCGTAGTCCCGTGCTCTATCCAATTGAGCTATGGGCGCAACGCCACTCTCTATACTGACGTGGAGGGATGGAGGTCAAGAGGGTGATGCGTCCCGCCGCGGAGAACCGTTTTCTCTTTCCTAACCAGCTGAAACCACTGCTGGAAGGGCTTATGGAGGTGGGGATTCCCCTCTACGCCGTGGGAGGAATGGTGCGAGACCAGCTTCTGGGCAGGGACTCAAAAGACCTGGACATACTGGTTATGGTGCCCAGTGCAGTCCCGAGACTCACCGAGAAGGCTCAGTCCCTGGGAATGCGTAGCTTTCCCCTGGATCTCGAACGGGGCACCTTCAGGGGAATCTACCAGGGGTGGATGCTGGACTTCACCGAACCCCGGGCACCAACCCTGGAAGAGGACCTCGCGGCCAGAGACTTCACCATCAACGCCTTGGCTGCCCCCCTAACCCCCGAGACGCTGAGGGCAGGAGCCCCCATCATCGATCCCACAGGGGGAATAAGAGACCTCGTGCTGAGAAGGGTGAGAACCGCCCGCGCGAGAAACATCATGGAGGATCCCCTGAGGGCGCTCAGGTGTTACCGGTTCTCTCTGCTCTTGGGATTTTCAGTGGAGCAAGACACCCTTGCCCTGGCAGAAGAGGGGCTACAGCACCTTGGGGAGGTGGCAGGGGAGAGGGTGTCCGAAGAACTCTCCCTCATATTCTCCCATCCTTCCAGCCACACACTCTTCAAGGAGACGGCGAGGCGGGGCACGCTTACCACCCTATTCCCCTCCCTGGACCGTTGCAGGGGCAACCTGACGGGAAAGTGGTACGGAAGCGATCTCTTGATGCACCACGTAGGGGTGTTGAAAGGAACGGAAATTGTGCTCGCCTCCCTGCCATCCCTGATCCCAGATGAGTGGAGACCGCTAAGAGAACTGTTGCAAACCAGGGTGGAAGGCGGGTGGACCCACAAGGCTCTGCTCAAACTATCTGCCCTATTTCACGACATAGGCAAACCCTCGTGCCGCAGGCGAGAAGGAGAGAAGGTGGTCTTCTGGGGACACGACAGGAGCGGGGAGGCCCTGGCCCAGGAGGTGGTGGAGCAGCTGAGGTTTGGCAGGTCTGCTGCAACCCTCTTGAGGGTGCACATCAGGGAACACATGCGCATGCACCTTCTGGCCAGGCCAGGAGAGATCTCGCGAAAGGCAAAGGGGCGCTACCTGAAGGACCTGGGAGAGGCCGCTCCCCTCACCCCTCTCCTCTCCCTGGCCGACGCCTGGGCATCCAGCGGAGAGGTGGGGCTATTCAACCTGCTACCCTTCGTTGAAGAGATGGTCCACTTCTACTACAACCACTACCTGCAGCAGGGAGAACCCATAAAACCCCTGCTAAACGGCCACCGGGTGATGGAGCTCTTGAAGCTCTCCCCGGGACCCCAGGTAGGAGAGGTGATGGAGAGGCTACTGGACGCACAGATGGAAGGCACGATCAGCACCTGCCAAGAAGCCGAGGAGTGGCTACGCTCCCTCGCGAGGGAAAGGGATGTCTGAGGTGAGGTACACCAAGGAGCACTGCTGGGTTAGGTCCTCTGAAGGAGAGAACCTGCTGGTGGGACTCACCCCCCAGGCGGTGGAGGCCATGGGAGAGGTGGTGATGGTGGAGCTACCGGCACCTGGCGAAGAGGTGAAGGCAAACCAGGTCATCGGCATGGTGGAGTCCGACTGGGTCACCACCGAGCTCTACGCCCCCTTAGACGCCCAGGTGGTGGAGGTGAACGAGCTGCTCATGGACGATCCCAGCATGCTCAACGAGGATCCCATGGGCGCCGGATGGTTAATGATACTGAAGGCAAAGAACCCCAACGACATCAACAAGCTACTAAGGGAACCGGCCTACAGAAAGTTTCTGAAGAAGGAGCTCTTGATGGACTAAAAAGGGGCAACGAGCGCCTCGCTGCCCCTGCAAAGGTTAAGGATTAACCTTTTACTTTGCCCTAACGAACTTGCCGTCTTTCACCTGTAGCATCACCATGGACTTCTCGGAGAGCCCGTTGTGATCCGTGGGGGAGTACTCGAACCTGCCGTTTATTCCCACAACTCCCGCCGTCAGGTGCTCAAGGGCGTCACGAAGGGCCTTGGAATCTCCCGGCTTCACCTTGCCCCTCTCTATGGCCGTCTTCACCAGCAAGAGGGCGTCGTAGGAGTGACCGGCAAAGGTTGACACCTCCTCCTGGTAGCGGTCCTGGTAGGCGTTCTTGAAGGAGACCAGCACCTCTTTCTGGGGATCGCACCCACAGAGCGACTCGGCGATGAGAATCTTGCCCGCGGGAAGCACCACTCCCTCTGCGGCGTCTCCGGCAAGCTCTATGTACTTGGCGTTGCCCTGTCCGTGGTTCATCACCAGCAGAATGCCCTTCTTGTCCAATCCAAGCTGCTTGAAGTTCTTGGTAACCACCACCGAGGTGGGACCCACCGACCAGTTGATTATGGCCTGGGGCCTGGCCTTCGCCAGCTTGGTGAGCTGGGCGGTCATGTCCCTGTCACCACCGCCGTAGGTCTCAACACCCACGATCTTCATCCGGTACCTATCTGCCAAGGCCTTCAGGTTGTTGTAGCCATCCTCGCCAAAGGCGTTTGAGACGTAGAGTATGCCGATCTCCTTGA
>CAZMTB010000130.1:0-2702 GCA_964569095.1 uncultured Aquificales bacterium | reverse complement strand
AGTTGGAACCGATGAACGCTTCCTCGCCGATGTCCGTGAAATGCTTGAAGAAGCCGTCGTAGTTGCAGGTGATGGTTCCTGCCCCTATGTTCACCCCTTCACCCACAACGGCGTCTCCCACGTAGCTCAGGTGGCTGGCCTTGGCCCCCTTGCCGAAGTGGGTCTTCTTCATCTCCACGAAGTTGCCCACCTTTGCCTTCTCCCCGATCACGGTGCCCGGGCGGATCCTGGCGAAGGGTCCCACCTGGGCCTCTGCCCCTACCACTGCGCCCTCTACCACCGAGTAGTCGAGCACCTTTGCGCCCTCTTCAAGGGATGCGTCCTTCAGGTGTACCCCCATTCCCACGGTGCAGTTGCGACCTATTTTGGTGTTTCCTTCGATGAAGGCTCCGGGGTAGATGGTGGTGTCCCGGCCTATCTCAACCTGGGGTTCCACGTAGACGGTTTGGGGCATTACCACCCTCACCCCCTGGAGCATCAGAGCGTCCAGGACCCTCTCTCTCATCACACCTTCCACCCTCGCAAGGTCGCAGCGGTTGTTTATGCCCAGCCCCTCTTGGGGGTGGACCGTGGTTTCGGCCACCACCTTCTTGCCCATCTCGCGGGCTATGGCCACGGTGTCGGTGAGGTAGTACTCCCCCTTTACCGCGCTGGGAGAGATCCTCTCCACCGCCTCCCTCAGGAAGTCGGTCTGGAAGAGGTAGATACCGATGTTGATCTCCTTTATGCCCCTGGTCTCCTCGTCTGCCTCTGCCTCTTCCACTATGGCGACCACGTCCTCTCCCTTCCTCACCACTCTCCCGTAGCCGGTAGGATTCTCCAGAAGGGTGGTGAGCATGGCGATGGCCACCTCCTGGGAGGCCACCGAGAAGAGCCTCTCCAGGGAGTCCCGGCTCACCAGGGGCATGTCCCCCGGTACCACCAGGGTCCACTTGGCCTCAACCTGGGGCAGGGCACACCTCACGGCGTCTCCCGTGCCCCTTCTCTGGGGCTGTTCAACGAAGAGGGCCATTCCCTCCAGCGCTCTCTTCACCTCCTCTGCCCCCTTGCCTACCACCACCAGGGTTCTACCGGAGAAGGGTGACACGGTCTTCATGATGTAAGAGATCATGGGTCTTCCCATGATGGGGTGCAGCACTTTGGGCAGGGAAGAGACCATTCTGGTTCCCTCCCCCGCCGCCAGAATCACCGTATCTACCCTCATGTTGCTATCCATGGCATGCTCCCTCACAAGATTTAGTGGTTTCATACCCCAAACGGGGAGAATACTCAAACCCCCCTTGGGGGTTGACACCTGGACTTAGGGAATGTTACCCCTTTCACACTCTCAGACACCAAGGGTTTCAGGAGGAAGACGCGTGAGAAGTATGTTTAGGTTTATCAGAGCATTGACGGTCTTGTTTCTTGTGGTAGCCCTGCCTGTGCTCGTGACCCATAGCTCCTGGGCCATAGAGAACAGCGACTGCCTGGAATGTCACAGCGACGACACCCTCACCAAGGAGGGTCCCAATGGGGAGGAGATCTCCCTCTACGTGGACGAGGCCCGGTTTGACGCCTCGGTGCACGGCAAGAACGATGTGAGCTGCGTTGATTGCCACAGCGACATAGAGAAGCTTAACGAGGACGAAGATGTTCCCCATCCCGTGCCCTTGAAGCACGTGGACTGCAGCCAGTGCCACGACGAGGAGCAGGAGGCCTACGGGGAGAGCATTCACGCGGATGCCGCCGACGAAGACGATCCCAGCTCCCCCACCTGTGCCGGGTGCCACGGTAACCACTACATCCAGAGCACCAGGAACCTCACCGTGGCAGAGAGAGAGGCGGCCTTCTGCAAGAGGTGTCACAACGCAGAGGAGTCTCACCAGTGGCTCCCCAACAAGGAGGTCCACTTCGAGTACGTGGAGTGCTCGGTGTGCCACGTGCCCGACCACGGCAACACGGTGCAGCTCGTGCTCTACAACGCCTACACGGGTAAGTACGTAACACCCAAGGACGCCCAGGTGGCGCTGGGGGTTCCCTACGACCAGTTCTTGAAGGGCATGGACAAGAACGGTGATGGCAAGATCGACATGAAGGAGTTCCACGCCTTGGTGAAGGTTCTCAGAGAGAAGGGGCTCACTGCCACCTTCAAGGGGGAGGTTGCCGCTGACGTAGATCCTGAGGTTCACAAGGTGACGGATGAGGCGGTGAAGGACTGCAAGGCGTGCCACTCGGCAGACTCCAAGATACTGGCCAACGTCTCCCTGCAGCTTCCCACGAAGAAGGGCGAGATACCCTCGTACCCTGCCGACAAGGCGGTGCTGAGCTCCTTTTACGCGAACCACTTCTACGTGATCAACAACACCAAAAACGTCGTTCTCGACATCATCGGCCTTCTCATCGTGCTTGGTGGCGTTGCCTTTGCCGGTGGACACGGAACGGTGAGGATACTCACGGCGCCCCTCAGGCGTAAGAGAAGAGAAGAAGAGGAGGGCAAGTGACATGGCCAAGAAGATCTACATTCATCCCCTGCCGGTCAGGATATGGCACTGGATCCACGCAGCAGGAATAGTGCTTCTGGTGCTGACCGGGGTTCAGATAAGGTACGTTGACCACATCTCTTTCCTCACCTTCGAGCAGGCGGTGAGGGTGCACAACGTGATAGGAATCATCGTTTTGCTCGATTACACCCTGTGGTTCCTCTTCTACACCTTCACGGGCAA
>CAZMTB010000129.1:0-7717 GCA_964569095.1 uncultured Aquificales bacterium | reverse complement strand
CCTACGACTTCGTGGAGCACGACCCCTCCATTCCCAGGTCTTTGAGGCAGACTTCTATCCTGTTGCATGGTGGTCCACAACGGGGTTTGACCTGAATGGGCGAGGAGAGTTAAAGGCTCAGAGAGATAACCTGCCGGGGATAGAAAGGAGGGGTGGGTGTATGCGTAGATTCTTGGTGGTTTTGCTTCTCTTTCTCTCGTGCCTTCCAGAGTTGTCCTTTGCCTCTGAGAAGGGAGTAAGGATTGAGGTGCTCACCAAGACCGTTACCAGCTGGAACGGAGACGTACTTCCCGGATATCCAGTGGGACAGCCCCAGATAACCGTTTTGAGAATCGTGGTTCCTCCCCACACCAGGCTTCCCATTCACAAGCATCCCGTGATCAATGCCGGGGTGATCCTTAGGGGTCGCCTCACAGTGAAGACCCTGGATGGGAAAGCGATTCACCTTAAAGCGGGAGACTCGATAGTTGAGGTGGTTAACACCTGGCACTACGGAGAGAACGAAAGCGACGAATCGGTAGAGCTGATCGTTTTCTACGCAGGGGTCAAAGGCCTTCCCATCACAATTCTGGAGGACTCCAAGGAGAGATGAAAAAGGGACGGCGTAACCGCCGTCCCTTTGTTTTTCAGGAAGGGTTCAAAAGGGGCTTTCTGACTATTTTTGCCAGACTCCCTCTCTCTTGTCGATCACCCTCTTTGCCTTGTGGGTGGCCCTGGGCAGGTCGCCGTCGGCCTTCACGTGCACCTTTCTGGGAGAGACTCCTACGCGCACCTTTATCTTTGCGCGTATGTCCTCTGCCAGCTCGGCACTGCCCACCAGATTGGGATCCACCGCCTCCACTTCCACCTCGAAGCGATCCAGGTGGTTCTCGTCGCGGTAGACGATCATCCTGTACTCGCCGGTGAGGCGCTCGTCCTTTCTCACCACGTACTCGATGTCGCTTGGGAAGACGTTGACTCCGGTGATGATGAGCATGTCGTCGAGGCGCCCGTGGATGCCCATGATTCTGGGTGCGGTCCTGCCGCAGGCACAGGTTTCCCATGTGACCGTCACGATGTCTCCCGTACGGAACCTGATCATGGGCCTGGCCTTCTTGCGGAGGGTGGTTAGCACCAGCTCGCCCCGCTCTCCCTCTCCAACGGGCTCGAGGGTGTCGGGATTCAGTACCTCGATCAGGTGGTGATCCTCGTACATGTGGAGACCGTTCTGCTCTTCGCACATGCCTGCGTTGGCACCGAAGAGATCCGAGAGCCCGTAGAAGTCGTAAACCTTGGCGTTCCAGAGCTCCTCCAGGGCCATCTTGGTGGCGGGAATGGATCCTCCAGGTTCGCCGGCCACGATGAGTTTGCGCACGTTGAGATCCTTGGCGGGATCGATTCCCTCCTTCTTGGCAGACTCTGCCAGGTACCACGCGTAGGAGGGAGTGGTCCAGGTGATGGTGGCCTTGAAGTTCTGGAGAATGAATAGGAGCCTCTCGGTAGGAACGGTACCTGCCCAGATGCCCATTGCCCCAGTTCGCATGGCTCCAATCACGTCTGGGCCACCCACGAAGAGAGTGAAGTTAAGGGCGTGTACGTACCTGTCGTTGGGGCGCATCCCAATGCCCCAGAAGAGGCGAGCCTGGTAGTCCTGGAACTCGTCAAAGTCCTGGGCGGTGAATGGGGAGACCGTGGGCACACCCGTGGAGCCGCTGGATGCAGAGATGTAGACGATCTCACTCTCTGGAACGCAGATCATGTCACCAAGGTCGGGCACCGCCTCTTGGCGGTCTCTCTCTATTTTCTTGTTGGTGAAGGGGAAGTGCTTGATGTCTTCCAGGGTCTTCAGCTTATCGGGTTTAACCCCTGCCTCGTCGAAGGCACTCTTGTAGTAGGGGGAGTTGTCGTAGCAGAACTGGAGCATCTCCTTCAGCTCTGAGAGCTGGAGCTCCCGCATCTTGTCGCGGGGCATGGTCTCTATTTCCGGATCCCAGTACTTGTCGTTGGGGTCCGGACGGGTCAGCACGTAAATACCACCCTTCATATTTCTACCTCCCTAAGATTAAAGTTAAAGCGTTACTTCTTCTTTTTTGCGGGTTCGGGAATCTCGTCTTTGATGCCACCGATGCGACGGGCGAGATCCACGAACTTCTCCCAAGGGGTGCTTACGCGGATCATGAGCTTGGCGGCATCTGGGGAGCCTCCACCGTGCATGCAGCCCGGTACTCCCGGTCCCAGGGTGAGCCACTCGATGAGCCTTGCCGCCCTTGCCCTGGGTTCCCAAGGCAGGGCTGCTCCCAGGTACTTCTTGATGAGGTCGCCGTACTTGGGATCCATGATGTCCTGGTAAGAGGGTAGACAACCGGTTTCGGCTATACCGCCGCCTATGTCCCTTGCGAGTCTGTTGGTGATCTCGGGACAGATGGCCACGTGCACCTTGTTCACGTTGGCAAGCAAGGCATCGCAGTTCCAGCACCCTGAGGGATGTTGCTGTCCCAGCGTGGATGCGGCCACTCCCATTCCAAAGGTGGTCTCGTTATTGATCTGCATCTGAATCAGCTTGTCCATGAAGACCTTTTGGGAGAGTCCATTGCACCGGGCCAGTGCTATTGCGGCTCCCACCTTTATGTCTCCCTGCCCTGCCACGCATCCTCCAATGGCTGCCCTGTAGGTGGAGGTGAAGTACTGGACGGCCTTGAGGCAGTACTTGTACTCTCCAGCCATAAATACCCGCTCGTTGGGAATAAAGACGTCGTTAAACAACAGATAGGCCTGGGTGATCCCGCCTATGTCGTTGGGGATATCGAATCCCTCTTCGTACTCCCTCTTGTCGCTGGCCCTGCGAACCTCCACTATTGTGAGACCCTCTATGTCTCGGGGGATCACGAAGGAGACCGCGTAATCTGCATCGGGCTCCTTGTATGCGCCACCTGGCAGAATAAAGATCTCGTTGGCCGCTGCTACTCCGCAGATCATGCACTTGGCGCCTCTAACCACTATTCCGTCGCTCTTGCGCTCCACGATGCGGAGGTTCAGATCGGGGTCTGCCTGCATGTGGGGGGGGAGACTCCTGTCTCCTTTGGCGTCGGTTAGAGCCCCTGCGCAGGTGATGTCCCTGGACTGGGCGTCGATCAACCATTTCTTGAGGCGCTCGTGGTAGTTGGTGCCGAACTCCTGATCCATCTCGTAGGTGGTGGCCCACATGGCGTTGAGGGATGTGAATCCAACGCATCTGCCTCCGGTACAGGTGCCGGTTAGGTGGTATGCCGCTCTCTTCATCTTGCAGTTGTAGACCGCGTCCTCGGCGGATCTCACGATGGAGAGGTAGCGTGATACCTTCTCTCCGGTAAGATGGGAGGTGGTGGTGAAGAGATCTGCGTATTCTGGGTTCTCGTAAGCCTCAAAAAGCTGGGCGTGACCGTTGATGGTGCGTTTGGTTGCAGGGTGGGTGGTCACGTCCTCGATTAGCTCCCCAAACTTGTAGATGTTGGGGCGCATCTTTCTGAGGCTCTCTCTGTACTCCTCCGCTGTTCTCAGTGCCATTACACAGTCCTCCTTGAGCTATTTGGAATAGGGGCGGGAGATCGGGAGAGGAATTAAAAGGTGAGGGGGGGGTTAACCTTTTTATTTTGCCCTCCCGACTCCCGCCTTGTTCGGTCTAAGGTTAAGAGTTCTCCTCAGAGACCTCCTCTTTGGATCCTCCGTTGACACCACCGTTCTTCATGTACTCGATGAGCACGTACATCACTATTCCTGCTCCCAGTCCCAGGGCAGACCCGGGCTTGGCGGCTATGATGGAGCCCATCACGCCTGATATGCCTCGCTGCACGTTGTCGTGGAGCATCTCCATGGCCAGATAGCAGCAGAGCCAACCCTGGATCATAAGGGTGAGAGCAAATCCCACCTTGAGGGCGGGCTTACAGAACGAGACGATGATTGCCAGGCAGAGGGCGATGCTCATGCCCCAGAATAGGCTTGTGGCTCCACCCCAGTAGGTGGGTTCTTCTTCCGGAGAGCTGTTGATGTAACGGTTCACCACAAGGGCCTGACCGCCCGTCCACTGGGGACCTGCAAGAGACAGGAAAGGCAGGAAGATGGCCTCGAGAATGTTTCTCACAGCCGTGATTATGTGGGTGCGGTTGGCCTGGAATACGATCTTCTCGTCGGGCCTCTCACGGTTACACACCTCGATGAGAGACTCGAGGATGAGGATGTCTCCAAAGGCCAGAATGTAGGCCATGATTGCCAGGGGAATGGCGTCTACCATCATCTTTGCCGATGGCCAACCCACTCCCAGGGCAGAGACCTTGGTCATCATTCCAGCGATGTCCCAGTGTACGAGACCGTACTTCATGACGGGGGGCTTGATCTCTTTCAGTATCACACCCACACCGTAACCCACCAAGAAGGCAGGGGCGATTCCGTACTGGGCGATCCATCTGAATATGCCGTACTTCTGTCTTAGCGCCAGAGCCCTCTTCGAGAAGAGCATGAAGAAGGAGAAAACCGTTGCTATTGTGAGAGTGTAGGGCATCTGCTGGAAGAAGCTGCCCGGCTTGAAGACCCTGATGATGGATGCAAGACCTGCTCCCAGGAGGATTCCCGACTTGATAGAGGCAGGCACTACGCTCACCACCCTCTTTGCGAGACCGGTGACGCCAAGAATCAAGAATATTGCACCAACCACCAGCTGAAAGCCTATCAGGGCCTTCAACCTCTCTGGACCGAGGGGATACTTTGAAAGCCAGCCGATGTAGAGGGGAATTCCTGCGGTTATCCACCCTGCAACGGTGGGATCGCCGAAGGTGGTGTGGATAAGATAGAAGAAGTTGTTGATGATAACCATGGTGATGGCGATCTCGAAGGGAATCCCCAGGTACTTCGTCATTGCCGCAATGATGCCCATGGGCACCACGGCAAGAATCGCTCCCTGGATAAAATCAGCCCATTCTATTGGATAGTGTACGAAGGGGAGCCTTATCTTGAGGGGGCCTCCCCAGTAAGGCTGCTCCTCACCGTAGGGGCGATCCTTCATTAGATAGAACTTCATACTAACCCTCCTCTCTTTGCCAAAATCTTGAGAACCTATTTAACCACCAATACAGGACAAGTTGCACGAGCGATGGTTCTATCCACCAACCCCAATCCTGTTCTCGTGTGGCATCCCATAACGATGAGATCCACTCCCTCTTGTTGGGCCACCTTGGTGATCTCTACTGGAGGAACCCCAGTGACCACCATGCTGCTGCAGCTTGGACCCTGACAATACTTGGAGGCGAACTCTGCCATCTCCTTTTCGGCCTTGGCCTTGAGACGGGCGAACACCTCCTCCTTTCCCCCTGGAATGGAGAGCTCCATGAGGTCTGCCTCGGTGAAGAACTCGGGAACCACGTATAAGAGAATCATGCTGGCTCCCATCTGCTTAACCAACTCCGCGGCGTACTTGGCAGTGCCCTCTGATTCAGGGGTAAGGTCTGTACACACGAGAATCTTCTTTGGAAGAGTAGCCATTTGTGTATCACCTCCTTTCTATCTCACTCTGTTTTTATCCCTCACTCCCCATTCGTTCTTTCAGCTTCGATATGAGAACGGGCAGCACCTTTGCAGCGTCTCCCACGATTCCAAAGTCGCAGACCTCGAAGATCGCGGCCTTGGGATCCTTGTTTATCGCCACGATAACCTCGGAGTCCTGGATGCCTACCACGTGGTGCATCACGCCGGAGATGCCGGCCCCTATGTAGAGCTTTGGATGTACGGTCTTGCCACTTTGGCCGATCATAACGTCTTCCGGGGCCCATCCCTCGTCTATGGCCGGCCTGGTTGCTCCAACTGCCCCTCCCAGGACCTCTGCAAGCTCCTCCAGGAGGGCCCAGTTCTCCTTGCTTCCCATGCCCCATCCTCCGGCTATCACGACCTCTGCGCCGTCAAGGGCCACCGCAGATCGCTCTTTGGGCTTAAATTCCACCACCTTTGGAGATGGGGAGGGGACATCTCCAACTTCCACCAGCACCACTTCGCCGTCTCTCTTCTGGGGCTCAGGCATCTTCATTGCTCCTGGCATCACCGTTGCCATCTGTGGACGGTGGTTGGGACACACGATGGTGGCCATCAGAGAGCCTCCAAAACCGGGAACTACCTGGTCGAGGCCCCCTTCTTCGTTCAGTTTCAGGTCCACGCAGTGGGCAGACAGCCCTGTCTGTAACCGGGCAGCCACCCGTGGGGCCAGGTCTGCTCCCAGGGGACCGGCTCCAAAGAGAAACGCCTCGGGCTTCTCCTTCTCTACCAGCTCTACCAGAAGTCTGGTGTAGTTGAGTGAAGAGTAGAGCTGTAGGTTTGGGTGAGAGAGCAGATACACCTTGTCGGCTCCGTAGGATATGAGCTCCTCCACCTGCTCTTTCTCGAAGTTGCCTATCACCACCGCCGCTGTCTCTACTCCCTTGGCGTCTGCAAGCTCCCTTGCCTTTCCCAGCAGTTCCCTGCCCACATCGGCAATCCTGCCGTTTATCTGCTCGGCGAAAACCCAGAATCCAGAGTAATCAGCGATGTTGGCCATCACAGCACCCCCGTCTCTCTCAGTCCGTCTATCAGCTTCTCCACCACTTCTTCTGGATCCCCTTCCAGGATCTCCCTTCTGCGTTTTATCTCTGGCATGAAGAGCCCACTCACAATGGTGGGGGAGCCCGTTTGACCTATCTTCTGCGGGTCCAGTCCGAGGTCGTCGGCAGAGAAGACCTCTATGGGTTTCGACTGGGCTGCAATGATGCCCATCACCGATACCAAGCGGGGTTCGTTGGCCTCTTTGGTGAGCCCCAGCACCATGGGTCCGTCGTGCTCCAGGGTGAGCAGGGCGTCTTTCAGGTCCACGGTGATCTTGAAGGTGGAACCGTCGTCGGTCTCAACCCCCACCACGTGGGATGCGTGGGGCAGGTTAAGAAACTCTGCTAACTGGGGCACCACCTGGTTGGTGCTGCCATCCAGACTCATGTTGCCGCAGAAGACCATGTCTGCCTCTCCCGCCTTTCTCACTAGGGCCGCCAGTGTGTAGGCAGTGGCCAGGGTATCTGCACCACCCAAGGCCCTGTCGCTGGCCATGAGAACCTTGTCGGCTCCCATGGCCAGGGCCTCTCTGAGGGTCTTCTGAGTATCAGGAGGTGCCATACTTACAACCGTAACGGTCCATCCAAACTTGTCCTTGAGCTGAAGGGCTGCTTCCAAAGCGTTCTTGTCCAGAGGATTTATGACCGTGGAGATTCCAGCCCTCTTCAGTACCCCGGTCTTGGGGTCCAAGGAGAGCCGATCCCACTCCTTCGGGTCGGGGATCGGCTTTACGCATACAACGGCATGAGGCATGGTTGGCTAACTCCTCCCCGCGTGGAAACTAAAAGTTTTTGGTAACGTGGCGGCCCAGAACGATCTTGGCGATCTGGGAGGTTCCACCGGAGGGTATCGCCACCCAGGCGTCTCTCAGGAACCTCTGGACGGCGTACTCGCTTATGCAGGAGTAGCCACCGTGGATCTCGCAGGCCAGCCTGGCGCACTCGAAGGCGTTCTCGGTGGCCACGTACTTGGCAAGGGTCATCTCGGTGTCGCAGCTCATGCCCTGATCCATCATCCAATTGGCCCTGTAGTTGAGTAGCCTCGCTGCCTCTGCCATGGAGAAGATGTCTGCTAACATGAACTGTATGGCCTGTAGGTTGGCTATGGGCTTGCCTCCCAACACCCTCTCCTTTGCAAACTT
>CAZMTB010000128.1:0-7111 GCA_964569095.1 uncultured Aquificales bacterium | reverse complement strand
TCCCGGGGTGCTCTTTGCAGGCCAGCTCACCGGGGTAGAGGGGTACCTGGAGTCGTGCGGGGCAGGGCTGGTGGCGGGGATAAACGCCTGGCGCATGATTAGGGGCAAACCCACCGTCTATCCGCCTCCAACCACCATGCTCGGGGCCCTGCTGAGGTACATCACCACCGCCTCCTCCGCCAACTTTCAACCCATGAACGCCAACCTGGGAATACTCCCCCCCTTGGGAGAGAAGGCCACCGGGGACGAGAGAAAGAGAAGGCTGGTGGAGAGATCCCTCTCCCACCTGGAGGAGTGGATGGCCAAGGTGCTCCGCAATTGACAGAAGGGGTGGCGTCAACCTAATTTAAGAACAAGCAGAGAAGGAGGTCGTTTTCGTGCCAACAGAGTGGTTCAAAAAGGGGGTTCTCGGCAGAATAAAGAGCTCCAAGGGCAAGATTCCCGAGGGGCTGTGGATACGGTGCGAGAACTGCAAAGAGATGGTCTACAAGAAGGAGGTGGAACGCAAGGGCAAGGTCTGTCCCAAGTGCCACTACCACTTCAGGATAAGCGCAGCCGAGCGCCTTGAGATGCTGATGGACGAGGAGAGCTTCGTGGAGCACGACAAGGGACTGGCCCCCCTGGACCCCCTGAAGTTCAAAGACTCCAAGAGGTACACCGACAGGCTAAAGGAGATGCAGAAACGCACGGGGGTGAAGGACGCCGTGGTCTGCGGCGAGGGAACCATCGGCGGATACCCCGTGGAGATAGCGGTATTCGAGTTCGGGTTCATGGGCGGAAGCATGGGCTCGGTGGTTGGAGAGAAGATCACCCGCTCGATAGAGAGGAGCAGGGATAAAGGGATTCCCTTGGTCATCGTCTCTTGCTCGGGTGGGGCGCGCATGCAGGAGAGTCCCTTGGCCCTCTTCCAGATGGCCAAGACCTGCGCTGCCCTGGCAAGGCTGTCGGAGGCCGGGGTGCCCTACATCTCCCTGCTGGCAGACCCTACCACCGGCGGGGTCTCTGCCAGTTTCTCTCTGTTGGGCGACATCGTTCTCTCAGAACCCAAGGCGCTAATAGGCTTTGCAGGACCAAGGGTGATCGAAGACACCATCAAGCAGAAGCTGCCCGAAGGATTTCAAAGGGCAGAGTTTCTCATGGAGCACGGTTTCATAGACATGATCGTGGACAGGGAGAACCTTAGACCCACCATGATCAAGATACTCTCCCTCTTCGGGACGGGAGGGGAAAGGAAAGGCGATGCAGCGGCCTGACGGAAGGGCTCCAGACAAGATGCGCAAGGTGCGCATCGTCAGAAGTTACATTCAATACGCAGAGGGTTCGGTCTTGATAGAGGTCGGAAACACCAAGGTGGTCTGCACCGCCTCGGTGGAAAACAACAGGGTGCCCCCCTTCTTGAGGGGAAGGGGAACGGGATGGATCACTGCAGAGTACGGCATGCTTCCCCGTTCAACCCACACCAGAAGCCAGAGGGACAGCACCAAGGGTAAACCCTCGGGGCGCGGGCAGGAGATCCAGAGGTTCATAGGAAGGTGCCTACGCAGCGTGGTGGACCTGGAGGCCCTGGGAGAGAGGACCATCTGGATAGACTGTGACGTGATACAGGCAGACGGAGGGACTCGCACGGCATCAGTAACGGGGTCGTTTCTTGCACTATGCGACGCATTGGAGTTCCTCAGGCGCACCGGGGAGATAGAGAAGAACCCAATAAGGGACTACCTGGCGGCGGTTAGCGTTGGGATATACCGGGGGGTTCCCGTTCTCGACCTGTGCTACGCCGAAGACTCGGAGGCCTCGGTGGACATGAACGTGGTGATGACCGGCTCTGGGGGGCTGGTGGAGATACAAGGGGCCGCAGAGAAGCGGCCATTCTCGAGGGCCGAGCTGGACAAGATGCTCTCCCTCGCCGAAAAGGGCATACAAGAGCTGGTGAGACTCCAGGAGAAGGTGGTGGGTTACTCCTTTTGATGAGAAGGGTAGTCAGAGAGATAGAGATAGCCGATAGCACCACCTGGTTGAACCTTTTCGGAGCAAGGGAGGAGCGCCTGCGGCGCATGGAGAAGGCCTTGGGGGTTCGCTTCATCGCCCGGGGAACGAGAATCCAGATCGAGGGCGAAGAGGGCGACGTGGAGAAGGCCGACGTGCTGTTGTCGAGGATGATAGAGGTGGCCTCTGATACGGACCCCGTGGACTGGATAGACCTGGAGCGCCCCATCGTTGAGACCGCCAACGGCAAGAACCCCGAGGAGATCAGCGTGAAGGAGAGAAAGGACCTGTCCATCACCGTTCCCAAGAGGGTTATTCGCCCCAAGAGCGCAAACCAGCGCCAGTACATAGAGGCCATGTTGAACTCCGACATGGTGTTCGCCGTGGGGCCAGCGGGTACCGGCAAGACCTACCTGGCGATGGCGGTTGCCATATCCTCGCTTCTCAAAAAGGAGGTGGAGCGCATAATTCTAACCCGCCCAGCGGTGGAGGCAGGGGAGAAGCTGGGGTTCCTGCCAGGGGACATCCAGGAGAAGGTGAATCCCTACCTGCGACCCCTCTACGATGCCCTCTACGACATGGTGGAGCTGGGCAGGGCCGAGAGGATGATATCGAGGGGGCTAATCGAGGTGGCACCCTTGGCGTTCATGAGGGGACGCACCCTGGGCAACGCCTTCGTGATCATGGACGAGGCCCAGAACACCTCCCCCGAGCAGATGAAGATGCTTCTAACGAGAATAGGGTTTGGCTCAAAGGCAGTGATAACCGGGGACATAACCCAGATAGACCTCCCCAAGGGCAGCGTGTCGGGACTGGTGGACGCCATCGAGGTGCTGGGTGGAATAGAGGGGATAAGGGTCGTTAGGCTGACGGAGAGCGACGTGGTGAGACACCCCCTGGTGCAGAGAATCATCTGGGCCTACGACTCGCAGAGAGAAAGGGAAGAGCCATAGTCGGGCCCCTCCTTTCCGCCACCGCCCATCCCCGCCACGGGGAGGGGAAGAGGTGAAGGTGAAGCCACTCAACGGCTCTCAACTGCCGGGCACCAGCAGAAAGAGGGAGTGGCGCACTCCCAGGGTGTGGATCTACCTGTTCCTCTGCACGGTGGGCATCGCCCTCCTTCTCACGCCCTACAAGATGGGGATTCCCAGGTTGAGGGTGGGAGACGTGGCCCCTACGACCATAAGGGCCCCCTTCAGCTTCTTGGTGCTCGACAAGGAGGCGTCCGAGGCACGAAGGCGCCACGCCGTGCAAGAGGTTCCCCTGGTGTTCGACCTGGACAGGAGCTGGTACGACGACCTGGCGGATAGAATAGCCGTTCTCTTCGAAAGGCTAAGGGGATGCGGATCTCGCTGCACCTCCCAGGAGATACACGGGGTGTTCAAGGAGGTCCTCGGGGTGGTGCCCCCGCCCTGGGTCTTCAGGACCTTCCAGCGCTACAAGTACGGGTACGAGATAGAGGCGGTGGCCCAGAGGGTGCTCTACCGGCTCAGCAGCAGGTGGATAGTGGACAACTCCAGCGAGCTGCCGGAGAACAGGCTGCTGGCCATACAAGGTGTACTCGTGAAGGACAAGCAGATGGGCACCAGCTTCTTCACCCGCAGGGTTGAGGAGATAACCACGGTGGCGGGGGCCAGGCACCTTCTCAGGAGGTTTCTCTGGGAGGAGATTCCCCCTCAGAGGGCAGCGCTGAGAAAGGCCCTCTACCACATGCTTGCCCCGCTGATCAGGCCCACCTTTCACCTGAACCTGGAAGAGACCGAGGCCATGCGAAGCGAGAGGCTCAAGAAGGTACAAGAGGTGTACCTGCAGGTGAAGAAGGGAGAGGTTATCGTGAGGGAGGGCGAGGTGGTCACCGAGACCGCCAGGAGAAAGCTACAGGCCATCCTTCACAAAGAGGAGAACGCGGGACTGGTGCTCCCCTTCTTCGGAAGGCTGGTGCTGGTCTTCGTTTTCATGGCAATCCTGCTGCTTTGCTGGCCCATTCTCTACCGGGGACGGCGGGACTACGAGTTGGCCTTCAACCTCATGCTCTTCTCCCTGGTGGTGGGAACCGCCATACTACGAGGGGGATTCGCCCTGGTGGGATGGACAGACGGGATCTCTTCTGGCGTGGTGAACGAGTCTGCGGTTATTCTCGCCGTGCCCTTCGCCTTCACCCCAACCTTCTGCGCCCTTCTCTTCAGCGGTGCTCCCGCCCTCATCTCCGTGGCCATCATGGCGGCCTTTTCGCTGATGCTTCCCCACGTCTATCCCCTTATCTCCCTGGTGATCATCTCGGTGGGATGCACCTCCTTCTACGGCTTCAACCGCAGCATCAGGCAGAAGGGATACCTCTTCTCCCTCTCCATCTCCGCCCTGGGGGCCCTGGGGGTCACCCTTGGCTGGAGCATATGGGAGGGAAGCATAGCCAGTCTCTCCTTCGTCCTCATGGTCTGCGCTGCCATTACGGGAATCGTTCTCCTCTCTCTGCTGGTCTACGCCTTCCTGCCGGTGACGGAGTTCCTCTTCGGCATAGTAACCGACATCGGCCTGCTTAGGCTGGCCAACCTCGACCATCCACTGATGCAGCAGCTACTGGAAAAGGCCCCGGGCACCTACAACCACAGCATACACGTGGCCAACCTGGCAGAGGCAGCGGCAAGGGCGGTAAACGCAAACTCCCACCTGGCAAAGGTGGGGGGCTACTACCACGACATCGGCAAGATAAAAAACCCCTCATACTTCATCGAGAACACCGAGGGTAAGAGCAAGCACGACACCCTCTCCCCTTCCATGAGCCGGCTCATCATCCTCTCCCACGTGAAGGAGGGGATAGAGCTGGCCAAAAGGTACCGCCTGCCCCGCGTGGTGCAGGACATCATCGAACAACACCACGGAACCACCCTCATCAGGTTCTTCTACAACAAGGCAGTGGAGCAGATGGAGGAAGAGGAGGTGACAGAGGAGACCTTCAGGTATCCCGGCCCCATTCCCCAGTTCAAGGAGGCGGCAATAGTGATGATGGCAGACTCGGTGGAGGCGGCCTCGAAGACCCTGGAAGACCCCTCTCCCTCCCGAATCAAGGGGCTGGTTAGAGACGTGGTGAACGGCATCTTCCTGGAAGGACAGCTGGAAGACTGCGACCTCACCCTGAGGGACATACACGTGGTCATGGAGGTCTTCTCCAGGATGCTGACAGGGCTCTTCCACAGGCGGGTGAAGTATCCAGACCAGAAGAACCAAGGAGCAGCAGAGTGGGCATCACCATCCTCAACCGGCAAAGGGCCTTCAAGGTCTCACACTCAACCCTGAGACGGGTAGCCAAGTGCGTGCTCGGCAGGTTTGGCGAGGATAGGTCTTCGCTGAGCATAGTGCTGGTGGACGACGAGACCATTGCCAGGTACAACCGCCAGTACCTATCCCACGAGGGCCCCACCGACGTCATCTCCTTCCCGCAGAGGGAGGGAGAGGTGGCCTCGCCACACCAGGGCGTCCTGGGAGACGTGATGGTCTCAGTGGAGAGGGCCCACCACCAGGCCCAGGAGTACCGCCACACCCTGGAAGAGGAGGTGGCGCTCCTGGTGATCCACGGCATCCTCCACCTCCTGGGGTGGGACGACCAGACACCCCAGGAACGGAGGGAGATGGAGGAGGAACAGGAGAGGCTATTGCGCGAGTGCTACCACGAGACCCGGGACAGGACCCGGTGAACTGGAGAGAGAACGGTGGACACTACCTCCTCGTCCTGCGGCTGGAAAGCCCCACCAAGATCCGCGTAGGACGCCTTGGCAGCTTCAGCTTCCAACAGGGAACCTATTGCTACGCAGGACGGGCCAAGAGAAACCTGAGGCAGCGCATTGCCCGGCACTGGAGGAGAGAGAAGCCCGCGCGGTGGCACGTTGACTACCTTACGCCCCACCTCCAGCCCGCGGCGGTTCTCCTCTTTTCGCTGGAAGAGACGGCGGAGTGCGAGCTGGCACGGCTGCTGGTAGAGGCAGGGGGCAGGCGATACCCACCCCGATTCGGTGCCTCCGACTGCAGGTGTCCCGGCCACCTGGTGTGGTTCGGCTCTGCCGAACCGGGAAGAGTTCTCGCCGCCCTGGGGCTTGAAGAGCGCGTTTAGAGGAAGAAGGACGGGCAAGGAGAAAGGAAGAACACCCACCGTTGAGATGCGCCACTCCCTTGTGTATCCTGAAACCATGGAGAAGATTGAGAAGAGAGAGCGATGGCTTGCCATCACCACGGTGATCTTCGACGTGGACGGGGTCTTAACCGACGGTCGCATCATCATCGACGACCAGGGTAGAGAGCTGAAGTTCTTCAACGTGAGAGACGGCCACGGCATCGTTATGCTGCATCGAGCCGGCCTCTCAACCATGATCATCACGGGAAGGCGATCCAAGGTGGTGGAACACCGGGCGAGAGAGCTGGGAATCACCAGGGTTTACCAAGGGGTGCACAACAAGCTGGGCCTCTTCGAGGAGATCGTTGAAGAGACGGGGCTAACTCCCCGGGAGATCGCCTACGTTGGAGACGACGTGGTGGACATTCCCTTGATGAGGCGCGTTGGACTGGGGGTGGCAGTGGGAGACGCCCACCAGGAGGTGAAAGAGGTGGCCCATCACGTGACAAGCCTCCCGGGGGGGAGGGGAGCAGTTCGAGAGTTCATCGAGCTCCTGCTGAAGGTGCAGGGGCACTGGGACAGGGTTACAGAGCGTTACCGACGGTGAAGAGAAGGGTATGGCTGCTGGTCGTCACCCTTGCGCTGCTGGCACTGGTGGTGGGAGTGGTGCTGTGGGGAGAACACGTTTACCGGGCAAGCGGCATACGGGCAAAGGGAAAACTCACCAGGAAGGGCGTGGTGGAGGGGCTGGAGCTATCCAGCTCGAAGGGAGGAAAGCTATCGTGGAAGCTGAGCGCAAAGAGCGCCCAGGTGAAGGGAGACTCCTTCCTGCTGGAAGGCGTGGCAATAACCTACAACTACGCCCCCGGAAAGGTGATAGTGGTGCACGGTTCCTACGGTGAGGTGAACCAGAAACGCCAGCTGGGCAGGCTCTGGGGGGAGGTGACGGTCTCCATGGGCAGGGAGGTGATGACCACCTCGGAGCTGGTGTGGGACCTGGACAAGAACAAGGTGAGCACC